>CAOSOP010000043.1:0-5801 GCA_948525355.1 uncultured Bacilli bacterium
GGCGAGATACAAAAGCACCAAAGCGAACAGCAAAGCTTAACTTATTGTAATGAGAAAAGTCGTATAAATTAGTTTGTAATATATGTGTTTAATTACAATTTGTGTGTTTTTTGATATAATTACCGTAATGAAAATTAATTTAAAAGAAAACAAGAATAAGAACGATATTGAAATTCTTATAGAATATCCCGAAATGTGTGAAACCGTATGCCGCATAGAAACGGCAATAAAATCGGTCGATAATATTGTCCGCTGCCTAGATGATGACGGAAGAATTTGTTTTGTGCGCGTATCAGATATTTATTATATCGAAAGTGTAGAAAAACAAGTTTTTGTTTATACGAGTGATAAAGTTTATCGTACTGAATTGTTTTTATATCAATTTGTCAAAAAACTATATCATTTCGGTTTTGAGCAAATAAGTAAATCTTGTATTCTTAACTTAAACACTATGGTCAGCGTCAAAGCAATTTTTAACTCAAAAATGGAAGCTCTGCTTGAAAACGGTGAAAAGGTAATTATATCGAGAAACTTTATTCCCGCAATTAAAAAGCGGTTGGAGAAAATGTTATGAAAAAACAAATATTTAATTTAATTAAGCGCCTGCTTACAAATACACTTGCAACAACCGCATTGAGTATATTTTTAATGAGTATTATTGCCATTATAAAAGGCTTTACATTAATGACATTAGTTGCGCCTTTTCAGATATTACTTGTGAATTTTTTAGCGCATATTGGTTTTGTATTGTTTGACAAAATAAACATGAAATATAAAATAATCAACTACACAATAATGTTCGTTTATCTAATGGGCATAATATTGGGTTTCGGCTTTTTATTCGATTGGTTTGTCGTAAACGAAATTTGGATTGTGTGTGTAGTCGGAGCTGTCGTATTTATTTTTGCTATCGTTATGGATATTATAAAAATAAGCCGAGATGCAAAGGAAATAAACGCAAGTTTAGACAAGTTACGAAATCGAAAAAATAACAGCGATAAATCAAACTAAATTTAAGAGACTTTGAATTTCATACCCCTTTTTGTAACTTGGTATTCTGCTTTTGTAAGTTAGCATTCGTAGCGTTGCTTTTGAATTTTATAGCAATTATAATTAGAAAGATCATTTTAATAGGAGCAACTTGTATGAATACGCTAACTAACGAAAAAAAAGACGGAATTAAAATCATTTTATCTATTATAACCATCTATGCGGTTTGCTTGATATTCCGTTGCTTGGAATATTTTTTAATACGCACCGACCAAACATTTTTCGGTGAAGCCTTTATTCATAAGTTGTTGGGAATAGCGGTTTGTTTTTTAATGTTATTCTTTTTTCATATTAAACCATCCGAAGCGGGCTTTTGTGTTCGCCGTGCGCCTAAATACTTACTCTGTGGATCAATACTCGGAATATCGGTTTACATTTTAGCCTATGGCATAGAATTGATAATTCTTGCCGCGACGGGTAAATCACCGTTTATACAGTTTTATGTAACAAGTTATTCTGTTGACGGTAATATGGGAAATCAAACGGGCTTTGTTTTTTTCGTCCTCTGTATTTTAGGAAACATTATAAATGTAGTTATGGAAGAAGGCATTTTCCGCGGATTGGTTTTGAAATTAACAGAAAAGAAGTATAATTTTTTAATTGCCGTAATTATATCTTCTGTATTGTTCGGTTTATGGCATTTAATTGCGCCTATACGCAGTTATATTGACGGTGAGCGTAGTTTGTCCAGTATGTTTATGATGATGCTAATGCTGTTTTTTGCAACGGGAATTACGGGAGCAAAGTTTTGTTTATTGGCAAAAATGACAGGCTCATTATGGCTACCTATGGCTGATCACTTTATTAATAATACAATAGTTAATATTTTGCATATCGGCTCGGCAAGTGGCGTTGACGAATTGCAAACAATACGAGTAGCGATTGCGCAAGCAACATCTTTCATAATCGTCTTAATTATTTTTATCAAGGGAAAATATTATAAAAAACCTTCTTTTGAAGTTTCTACGTTCGAATGCAATGACAATGCAACTATGGGCGAAAAATAATGATTTATGCCTTGTGAAAAAAGCACAATATACCATTGAGTAAACTTATCGAAATAGGAAGTGAGGACAAGAGTATTCTTATTCGGCAAAACCAACAATGCAATGTATAATTTGCGGTTATTATTAATTAATAGTATGCGGCATGAATAAAATGTAATAATTTGTGAAAACTGTGTAGTTCATTAATCAGCAAAAATCGATTTAATAAGACAAATTACAACACAAGCATTTCAATAGTAACAAAAAATGAAGCAAAAGAAGTTAATTTAATAGTTATCGTTCATTTTCTATTTAAAATGAACGACAACTATTGACAATTAATGTGGAAAGGTATAATATGTTAATTAAGAATAGGAGAAATTAATTTATGTCATATAAATCTTTGTATAGGTTGTATTTGATGAACAATGACGATGTTTTTAGTAACATTTATAAGAATAGATTTAATTCTGATTCTACAATTAAATTTGATTTATATATAAATGATTATCAATCTTTTTTCTATTATGATAAAGAGATAATGGCTTTAGTAGCTAGTATCAGGGACTATGATTATCGAATAAATGAGATCTTTTCTTCTTTTCCAGATATCGCTAAAGAAGAATATACAAGAAAATCACTAATCGATGAAGTGGAATATACGAATCAAATTGAGGGAGTTGTTTCTACTAGGAAAGATATTAATGATTTGATAAAGGAAATAGAAAATAAATCGAAAGCAAAAAATCGTTTTGAGGGAATAGTTAATAAATATTTTTTATTAAATAAAGAAGAACTTGAAATTAATAACTCAAGTGATATTAGAAAAATTTATGATGAAATGTTAATTAATGAAATAGAAGCCGAAGATAAAAAAAATATACCCGATGGTAGGGTTTTCAGAAAAGACACGGTTAATGTGTATAGCACTTCTGGAAATGTCATACATGAAGGTTTATTTCCTGAAGCAAAGATAGTTGACTATATGGATAAAGCAATAGATATTTTAAATAATTCATCTATTGATATTTTAATAAGAGTATCCTTATTTCACTACTTTTTTGGCTTTATTCATCCATTTTATGATGGAAACGGTCGACTTAACCGATTCATTTCAAGTTATGTATTATCAAAGCACTTTAACGACATTATTGGATTTAGGTTAAGTATGACGATTAAAGAAAACTTATCTCAGTATTATGATGCTTTTAAGTTTACTAATGATATAAGGAATAGAGCTGATATTTCTACTTTTGTTTATGAGTTTTTATGTATTATTTTAGAGTCTTACAAGAAAACTGAAATATATGCTTTGAACAAAAGTAGAATCTTTAAAAAATATGATGACATTTTAAGCAGTATATCTGTGTTTGATAAACATAAGGATGCAGATTATATAAGAGGATTGTTGTTTATTTTGATACAGGCCAGCATTTTTGGCGATTTTGGTTTAACAAAAGCGGACATATGCAAAATAATGAAAAAAGGAAATACTAAGGTGTCATCCTATTTAAGTGAATTAAGAAGATATGACTTTTGTGAAGAAGCAAGGAGCGGAAAAAGCCATTATTTTAAAGCAAATTTAGAAGAGATGGATAAATACGAAAACTAATTAAAAGGTAGATGTAATTTGCGTTTTTAAGGCGTTTTTACATAAAGTGGTTCCACTTTATGTAAAAATGCTCTTTTTTGTCAACTTGAGAGGTGGTCTTATCGCCGCTTAATTCTATTTAGTTTTTTATTTAAAAAAGTGAATAAATACAAAAAAGACTATTAATTTTATGTCATTAATAGTCTTTAAGTTTTATTCTTTAATTACTGGTTCACATAGCCCTTTTAAGAATGCTTTGTGTTCTTCGTCAAGTAAAGGACTTAACTTATAATATACCCATTCGTGATATCCATTGAGATATTCGATTTCTTCATTGGTTAACAAATCTAACATGAGATATTTTGTTTCAATTGGACAACAAGTTATACATTCAAATGTTAAGAAGTTTCCATTATTATTTGAACCATATGGAACTGTTACAATTTCGTTTTCAATTCTTATGCCATATTCTTTTTCTTTATAGACACCAGGTTCAACAGTTGTAACAATGTTTAATGCATAGAAATAAGGTATTTTATTTTTATCTTTAATGTAGTATCTAAATGCATTAGGTCCTTCGTGAACGCCTAGCATGTAGCCTACACCATGACCTGTACCACATTGATAGTCTAATCCTTCACGCCACATAATCTCTCTAGCTTTCATATCTAATGTCATGCCAGAGCATCCTTCTAAGAAAACAGATGTTGATAAGCTTATTAAAGATTTTAATGTTAGTGTATAGTTTCTTCTTATTTCTTCACTTGGATCATTAAATAAGAAAGTTCTTGTTATATCGGTAGTACCACCATAGTATTGTCCTCCAGAATCAACGAGAATAAGGTGACTGTTTTTATCAAGCTTGGAAGATTTTTCTTTGGTAGGTGCATAATGCATCATAGCAGCATTTCCATCAACGGCGACGATTGAGTCAAATGATAAATCAAAACAACGTTTATTCTCTAAGCGGAAGTTAGCTAAAACTTCAGCCAATTGGTGTTCTGTTAAACCATCATTACTATGTTCATAGAGGTATTTAATGAACTTTACCATCGCAACACCATCTAGAATATGAGTCTCGTGAATATTTTTCATTTCGATAGGATCTTTTACTATTTTATTCAATTCAACTGGAATAGGACCGTTTATCGAATGATTTATTTTATTAGCAATAGCAAGATTTGTACTTGCTGGATCATATAAAATAGATAGTTCTTGTACCAAAGTAAGGAAAGAATAAATCTCTTCATAATCATGAATTGTTACATCTTTAAGTTCAATACCTTCGATTTTGCTTTTATCGATGAATAAATGTGTTGCAGAAAGATCTATATACACGAATGCATAGAAAACAGGTGTATGTCTTATATCATTACCACGAAGGTTTAATAAATAAGCGATTTGTGCTAAATCAGTGATTAAGCAACCATCCATATCACCAGAATTAATTAAAAACTGACGAAGCTTAGCTATTCTTTCTTCACGAGTTACACTTGTCAAATCGGGAGTTACTTCCCAAACTTTATCAGTTCCTTTTTCTAGTTGGAATGGTAAAAGGCTAGAAAAGTTTTCATCGATAATGTCATCGAAAACAGTTAAAGGATTGCCACTATCATAAAATTTCATAGCTTCTTTAACTGAAACTCTTTTAAAGTCAAATGCTAATGGATATAAATTGTTCTTTGCAACAAGTTCAGAGGGTGATAAAGATTCAAAGCCTAAACCTTCAGCTGGTTTTACTAATGTAACCTCAGAATCTTTGAGTTCTTCTTCAGCTTGAATAAAATATCTTCCATCAGTAAATAAATAAGCAGCATCTTGAGTGACAAGTAATGTTCCATCAGTTCCAGTAAAAGGGCAATAGAATAGTCTTTCACTTAGATATACATCAGGAACATTTTCTGAATTGTGTTCATCACTTGGAGTTATGTAATAAGCCTTGATTCCTTTTCTTTTTAATTCAGATTGTAACTTTTTTAAATTAGTAACTGTATTTTTCATATTTTCCTCTTTCTATTAATATGCTCTAGCAAATAGGCAAACATACTTAGCTTTTCTTCCACTTACAGGATCAGTATCACCAAATGGTGTCTGATCAAAAGGCATACATCTAGAAGATGCATTAAATTCTTCTTTAATCTTATCTTCTACTTCTTGTGTGCCATCCCACATCA
>CAOSOP010000043.1:5811-8715 GCA_948525355.1 uncultured Bacilli bacterium
GCATATCCTTTACTATTTGAAAGAACATCTTTTAATTCTTCATAAGTATGAACTTCATAAATATGACTGTTAAGATATGCTTCAGCTTTTTCATACATTTTGTCACTTATATGTTTTAATATAGAATCGATATTTTCAACAAATTCAGACTCACTAATGACTTGTTTTTCATAGTTATATCTATAAGAAACTTCAACAAGTCCACTCTCATAATCTCTTGGACCTATAGAAACTCTTAAAGGTACACCTTTCATCTCATATTCAGCATATTTCCACCCAGGTGAACGATTGGTTTTATCATGCAAAACTCTTATTCCCTTAGCCTTTAAGGTTTCGGTTAGTTTATCAGAATGTTCAAGAAGTTCAGGGTTGGTTTCACCTTTTACAGTAACTATTACAACCTGAATAGGTGCTATCATAGGTGGTAGAACTAAACCATTATCATCGCCATGCATCATAATAATAGATCCAATTAAGCGAGTTGAAACTCCAAATGAGGTTTGATAAGGATAAGCAACTTTATTATCTTTACCTGCATATTTAACATCAAATTTTTTACAAAAGCCTTGTCCGAAGAAATGTGTTGTTCCAGATTGAAGAGCTTGACCATCAGGCATTAAAGCTTCAATTGAATATGTTGCTTCAGCACCAGCAAACTTTTCTTTCTCAGTTTTTCTTCCACAAATGAAAGGAAATGAAAACAATTCTTTACCCATTCTATTATATATTTCAAGCATCTTAAGTGTTTCTTCTTGTGCTTCTTCCGCAGTTTGATGAATAGTATGTCCCTCTTGCCATAAAAATTCTTTTCCTCTTAAGAAAGGACGAGTTGTTTTTTCCCATCTTAAAACACTACACCACTGATTATATTTAATAGGTAAATCTCTATAAGAATTAAGAATATCTTTAAAATGGTCGCAGAATAAAACTTCAGACGTAGGACGAACGATTAGTCGATCATCCAAATCTTTATTTCCACCAATAGTAACAATAGCACATTCAGGCGCGAAACCATCGACATGTTCCTTTTCAAGATTAAAAAGTGATTCAGGAATTAGCATAGGCATATAAACATTTTGATGTCCTGTCTCTTTAAATCTTTTATCTAACCAAGATTGGATGTTTTCCCATATAGCATATCCATATGGTCGATAGATTATAAATCCTTTAGCTCTTGAATAATCCATCAATTCTGCTTTTAAACAAACATCAGAATACCACTGTGACATGCTGACAGATTGGGAAGTTATCTTTTCATTCTTTTTCATTTCACTCATAACATTGACCTCTTAAAAAATAGCATATAAATTATAAACCAAATAAAAGGAATATTAAAGGGGGTTGAATGCATTATTATAATACCATTAAGTGACTAGTTAATTGCTAAGTTTTATATTGTTTGATTAATTCAACTGTAGCACTTCTTTTTTATAATTTTAAACTATTAATTATGAATACTTATTTTGTTCTATAAAAAATTAGCGAAGTTTAATAACCTTATATTGAGTCCGTTTAAATTAAGGTGTATTATTAAGTTAAGCAAAAAAAGTTTGAAGAAAAGAGAGTTTTATTTTAAGGCATTATAGTGTCTATAATAAATCAAAGAAGAACAATTTAAAGAATTAAAGGTGAGTTAAATTTCTGCAAAGAATAGGAGGCATATATGGAAATGGTAATTGAAAAAGATAAGGTATCAATATATATTGAAGCACTTTTAGATAAATCTAATGAAGCGTATTTAATGGCGATAGAAATAGTGAATAAACCAACAATAAAGTATAGAACAGAAGGTTTTTGTTTTTATATTTTAAATGCATGGGAGTTGCTTCTAAAAGCTTTTATAATTAAACAAAAACAAAAGATCGAGGCTATTATGATAGAGCCAAATAAAAATTTCAGAACAATATCGTTTGTTGAGTGTGTGAATAAAGTGTTTACTAGTCCAAACAATGATACTAGATCGGCGCTCATAAGACTTAGCAATATAAGAAATACGGCCACACATTTATTTTTACCAGAAATAGATTATAGTCTTTCTCCTTTATTTCAAAGAGTGTCTTCAGATTATTATGATTTCTATAAAAAAGAGTTTTCTCGTAACTCATTAAGTGGGTTAGCACCATTTATTAGTTTGAACTATTCAGCTCCGCAGGCTTTAAATGAAAATGGACTTAACTTGTTTCCTAATTGTCAAGATTTTTTCAACACATTATTAAAGGATAGTGAATCTTTGGGTATAAGATATGATTTAAGAATCATAAGAACTGGTCGTTCTGATTTTGATGTAAAGATTGATAATAATAGTGAAAATATTTGTAAAACTTTGGAAATACCAATTGATCCAACCAAATTATATCCTTATAGACAAACAGAGGCATTAAAGATTATTCAAGAAAACCTTAAGGCCTCAAATATAGGAATTCCGTTTAACAAATATTCTTTTCAACGCGCAGTTCAGATTCTTGAAATAAAGGGAAATAAAAAGTATTCATATTTGTTTCAAGTTGGATTGTCCAAACATTATCTATATAGTGAGGAAACTATTTCATTAATTATACAAAAGATAAGTAGCGATAAAGATTTTAAGAAAAAAGTTGTTGCTAAGCAAAAACCAAACAAATAAAATGGAGAACCCCAAGTGAGAGGAATTCTCAATTCTTCCAGCTTGTCCTTTGCCAGAAGAATTTACCAGCCTAGCTGACCCATCAGAACGCTATCACAAGTTCTCCTATACATTTATAGTATATGATAAATTGCTATGAAAATCAACTCAAAAAAAATAATTAATCATTAACATTAAGTGAGTTTGATAAGATTATTCGTTTTCTCCCCCCTACATCCCACACCCACCCCGAGGACGTGACCCCCGGGAACGGCCGAGGGGGTGGAATAGGAGGTGGGGCG
>CAOSOP010000044.1 GCA_948525355.1 uncultured Bacilli bacterium
AAAAATTATTGGCCATCAAAACAAGTAAATATGCAAAACTTATCATTTAATTAAGTGTTTTTATTTGATAAAATAAAAGCATGTCAATTTTAATTAATTTATCTGTTCATGATGTTGTCGATGCATTGCTAAGAAAAGGAAGTATCGACACGAGAGTTTTCTCATCATCTACTATGCAAGAAGGTGTTAGGCTTCACTCACAATTTCAAAGCGAGCAAACTGATAATTATTTATCAGAAGTAAGTGTTAAAACATCTTTTTCTTTTGATGACTATACTTTTGTTATTGATGGTCGAGCAGACGGAATTATCGTCGATGAGAACTCAATTACTATTGATGAAATCAAAACGACAGTCGAAGACTTGGATAAGTTTTATGAAGACAACAAAGAATGGCACCTCGGTCAGGCAAAATTCTATGCATATATTTATGCCACTGAACACGATATAAAAAACATTAAAATCCGTTTGACATATATCAGCCAAATTGATTATAAAAAGAAAAAACATATTTATTTCAGTTATCAATATGATGACATAAAGAATTACATCTTCAATCTCATGAATGATTACTATGAAATGATTTCTTTCTTTTTAAATCAAAATAAAGAGCGAGCGAAAAATCTTAAAGATTTGGCCTTCCCTTATCCATCTTATCGTCAAGGTCAAAAAGATATGATTGAGTTTTTAGAAGACGCAATTGAAAAAAAGAAATTCGTCTATATTGAAGCACCAACTGGAACAGGTAAAACCGCTTCTTCACTATTTCCTTTTTTAAAAAAACTCGGTGATAATAATGAAAAGGTTTTCTATCTTACGAGCAAGAACTCAATAAAACTAGTCGCATTAGATAACATTAGGTTTTTTAATGCCAATGGCGCTAAAATCAAAGCAATCACTATTTCTAGCAAAGAAAATATGTGTATTAACGATAAAAAAAGGCAGTGTAATCCCGACGAATGTCCATATGCAAAAGACTATTACAGCAAAATAAATGAACTAGTTCGTAAAACAGTCGAAGAAAAACAAGTCTTAGATTATAACGACATTCTATATTTAGGTGAAAAATATATGATCTGTCCTTTTGAGTTTCAACTAGATTTATCTTTGTATTACGATGTCATAATCGCTGATTACAATCACTTATTTTCTCCAACTGCACATTTATCACGTTTTTTTGACCAAGGAAAAAAGCCTTACTATTTATTGATAGATGAATGTCATAACTTGCCTGGTCGAGTTAGAGAGATTTATAGTTCAAGTCTTGCTTACTATGATTTTTATGATGTCTTAAAGGACCTTCGCAAACATACAAAAGGAACTCTTGCTTTAAGAAAAAATATTAATAATATAATCGAATACTATAAAGAAATCGACCTTACAGAGATGAAAGAAGAAATGGGCTGCATAAGAATCGATGATGTCGGTGGATATTTTATTAAACTCCTTAACAAATTCGTTACTCTAACTAAGGAGTTGTTTAAAGACCATCCAGAGATTAATTCTCAACTTTTGGTTGAATTATACTACAACACTTTGACATTTTTAGAGTTGCCAAGTGAAGAAGACACTTTTGCTTCTTACTATACAGTTTCAAACAAAAAAGTGATGGAAATAAATATCGTCTGTTTAGATAGCCGCGAATATATAAAAAATGCAAAAAGAATATTTGAGAGTGGAGTCTTCTTTTCTGCAACTCTTTCACCAATCAATTTCTACTTAGACTTATTCAAAGCAGAAGATGTATCTTCTTCGCTTATCCTTCCTTCACCATTTCCAAAAGAAAACTTCAATGTGATGATTCATCCTCTCATCTCTACTCTATATAAAGATCGCAGCAATACCTTGATTTATTTAAAAGAAGCGATCATAAACTTCGTCAGCGAAAAAACTGGAAACTATTTTATTTTCTTCCCTAGTTATGCTTATATGACATCTTTCCTATCGATTTTTCATAACGATGATAGTTTTGATATTTATGTACAAGATTCAATGATGAAAGAAGATGATCGAAATAAGTTTTTGAGCAAATTCAAAAAGAATCCTGATAAAACTTGTTTAGGATTTGTTGTCATGGGTGGCTCTTTTTCCGAAGGAATCGACCTCGTCGATGACCGTCTCATCGGTGCTATAATAATCGGCGTAGGACTTCCAAAACTATGCTATAAAAACGATTTGCTAAAAAACTATTATAGTGAAGAAGGTTCTGGTTACGATTATGCCTATACCTATCCTGGAATAAATAAAGTTATGCAATCGCTTGGACGAGTAATCCGTAGTGAAAACGATGTTGGAATGGTTTTGCTGATTGATACTAGATATCAAGCACCTTTTTATAAAAACATCATCAACGATAAGTATCCTCAAGCTCAGCTAGTATTTTCAGGAAATGATATCAAACGTTTGGTTAAAAACTTTTACGAAAGGAGAAGATGAAAATGAAATACGATTTAAAACACATAAGAAATTTCTCTATCATCGCTCATATCGACCATGGAAAATCAACTTTAGCAGATAGAATACTTGAAAAAACAGGAGCTGTAAAGTTAAGAGATTTAAAAGAACAATTGCTCGATGACTTAGACTTAGAAAGACGAAGAGGAATAACGATAAAACTAAACGCTGTTTCTTTAAACTATCACGCAAAAAATGGTGAGGATTACCTCTTTAACTTAATCGACACCCCTGGACATGTCGACTTTACTTATGAGGTTTCACGCTCTTTAGCAGCTTGTGAAGGCGCAATACTTGTAATAGATGCGACGCAAGGAGTTGAAGCACAAACTCTTGCTAACGCTTATTTAGCTATTGATAATGACTTGCTGATGCTTCCAGTTATAAATAAAATGGATTTGCCGAGTGCCGATTTAGAAAGAACAAAAGAAGAACTAATCGATACTTTAGGAATAGACCCAACTGAGGCTATCCCCGTCTCTGCTAAAACTGGTTTAAATATAGAAAATGTCTTAGAAAGCATCGTCACTTCTTTACCTTCACCAGAAGGCGATTTAAATAAACCTTTAAAAGCTCTTATTTTTGATTCAAGATTTGACTCATACCGAGGTGTTATCATCATGTTTAGAGTTTTTAATGGAAGTATTAAAGTCGGTGATACTATCACTTTGATGAGTACAAACAAAGAATACATCGTAACTGAACTTGGCATTAGAACTCCAAAAGAAGAAAAAGTCGATGCACTGCACGCTGGCGAAGTCGGTTACCTTTCAGCTCAGATAAAAGATATTCACGACGTCGTCGTCGGGGATACCATAACTTTAAAGGAAAATCCCTGTGAATCTCCTCTTCCTGGATATAGAAAACTCAATCCAATGGTTTATTCAGGTATTTATCCAGCGGATAATGATGACTTTGAGGCTTTGCGCGAAGCTTTAGAAAAGTTATCTTTAAATGACTCTGCTCTTGTCTATGAACCAGAAACTTCTACTGCACTTGGTTCAGGATTTAGATGTGGTTTTTTAGGTCTTTTGCATTTAGAAGTAATCCAGGAAAGACTTGAGAATGAATATGGATTAGATCTAATATCAACTTCCCCATCTGTTATCTACAAAGTAACTAAAAACGATGGAACAGTTGTTAAAGTCGATAATCCATGTAATTTTCCAGATCCAGGAACATATAAGATCGCTGAAGAGCCATATGTCGAAGCCGAAATAATGACTCCACAAAACTATGTTGGAAGTATGATGAAACTCGCGAGTGATCATCGAGGAATCTATTTAAACATGACCTATATAGATACAAATCGCGTCATGCTAAAATATAAAATGCCATTATCAGAAATCATATTTAATTTCTTTGATCGTTTAAAATCAGCTTCGGCCGGATACGCCTCTTTAGATTATGAACTTATCGGTTATGAAGAAAGTGATCTAGTAAAGATGCAAATACTTTTGAACGGTGATGTCTGTGATGCTTTAACTTCAGTAGTTTTCAAAAACTTTGCCTATAGACGCGCTCGATTTATCGTCGACAAGCTGAAAGATGTCATTCCACGTCAACAATTTGAGATTCCAATTCAAGCAGCAATAAGTGGAAAAATAATCGCGCGCAGCGATATTAAAGCTTTAAGAAAAGATGTTCTTGCTAAGTGCTATGGCGGTGACATAAGTCGAAAAAAGAAGCTCCTTGAAAAGCAAAAAGAAGGTAAAAAACGCATGAGACAATTTGGTAAAGTCTATGTTCCACAAGAAGCTTTCATTGCAATTTTGTCGATTGATGACGAATAATCGGTAAAATTAGTAACAAAGTAGTAATAATTTAGTTGATTACTTTTCATTTGCTAGTAAATGTTTTATAATCTAACTGAGGTAAAATTATGTCAGCAATGTTAGATGAACGTATTCGCTTTACCGAGGATTATTACGCAACCAAAGAAGAAGTCGAACAAGCCTATAACACAAGCTTAATCGATTCTATTTGGGATCGCATCGTAAAATATCGCTCGCTCTTTACTGTCGATATCAATTTAAAAAGTATCGATAGAAGTCCTTTTATGTTGACCTTGACTAAAACATTACAAAATCGCATTTCAATGTGTGAACGTAAAATAGTCAAAATCTTCATCAAATACGATAAGCTTTGCGAGAGCAAAAGGCAGGAATTTGATGAAATTATCGGATTAAAGTTCTTCAATGAAATCAGTGGAGGTGATGAAACAATTTCAAAAGAAATGCTTCTCCACCTTATAAGAAACGATGTCTCAACATTTCCAGGTAACCTTTATCCTTTGTACTATTATTCTTCAGCTTGGAAATATTATAAAGAGCATTGTTATGATAATATTGATGAAAATCTTATCAATAAAGTATATCAACGCGTAATCGGTGGTGAGGAAAAAGATGAGCCGATAACTTATCGAATAAATGAAATTGAAACACCGCATTATTTCCAATCTGATTATATCTATAAAGCTTCACCGGTTGAGCATATTCCACAACTTATCAATGAATTGATAGATTTCTCTAAACAAGACAATATTTCTTCTTTAGTCAAAGCTATTATTTCGATATTCTATTTTAAATATATCAAACCTTTTGACTATTGCAACGAAGAAGTTGCTTCAATGCTCGCTAAAATAATTATGTCGAAAGATGATTTTGATAAAGCTGCATTCTTTTTAAACTTTGAGGCAATTGCTTTTGATAACTCTCAACGTTCAAAAGAATTGGTCAAATATGTACAAAAAACTTTAGATATCACTTATTATGTAATACACTATTTCAATTTAATTGAAGAAGATGTAAATTATATCTTGGGTCTAATCAACGATTATGAAAACTCACTAATCGAAGAAGAACGAATAAGTGGTGTCGAAAAAGAAGTTCAAAGCATTCCATTTAGACAGATAACTTCAACAAACTTCAACCAATCAATTCCAATAGATTTGCAAGGAAAGAGCGAAGTTGCACTTCCTGTCTTTCCAAGCGGTTTAGACTCAAACGCAATTGATGCAATCGTGTTAAACCTTTTAGAAGTTTATCCCTACCTCAAGCCAAGTCAAGCACATTTCTATGCTTCTCACTGCACTATAGGTAAACACTATACGATTGCTCAGTACAAAAAAGAAGAAGGTGTAGCGTATGAAACAGCAAGAACATCGATGGACTTTCTTGCAGAACAAGGTTTTTATACCAAATCAATGGTAAGAAACAAATTCGTTTATACACCGATTCCACGTCGATAAAAAAGGAGGACAATATGACAGCATTAATAATTGTAGCCGTAATAATCGCTATCGGACTCGCCGCATTTTTAATCAAAAAGTATGTGCCATTTTTTAATAAAACAGAAGAAAAAAAGCAAACCCCAAAGGAAATTGCTGAAGAAAATGTAGCCAAGTTTGTTGTCGATCCAGAAAAAGATATCCAAAGCAAAAATGAAAAACAAGCTAGCGTTAAAAAAGATTTAAAAAAAATCAAGCAAGAGTCTTTAACTGAAGAAGATGAAATGAATAAAATCATCGACTACCTCGATGAAAATGAAGATGTAGATGTCGAAGATTTATAAATCACTCTATATTCACATTCCCTTTTGCAAGAAAATATGTTCTTTTTGTGACTTCCCAAAAATGTTTTATAATCAAGACTATGTTGATAAATACATGTATGCTCTTTTTTATGAACTAGATCTTCTTCCAAAAGAAACTATAAAAACAATTTATATCGGTGGTGGAACTCCACTTGCACTAGATATAAAGTCATTAAAACAATTGCTAGAAAAACTTAAATCATTATATAAACTAGATGATTTAGATGAGTTTTCAGTAGAGACAACAATTAGTGCTATTGATGAAGAAAAAATCAGACTGCTTAAAAAATATCATGTTAATCGCATATCGATTGGAATTCAAACATTTAAAAAACTTCCCTATCTTAATAGATATGATGAATATAAAATGGTTAAGGAAAAAACAGATTTGCTTAAATCAATGGGATTTAATAACATTAACTTCGACCTCATCTACGGTTGGCCATCGCTAAATTTAAAGGATTTTAAAGAAGATATTGAATGCATTTTAAGCCTTGATCCAGCACATGTTTCATTATACCCATTAGCAATTGAAGATAATACGATTCTTTCTTATAAAAAAATCAAGCCTATTGAAGATGATGAGTATGCGAAGTTTTATGAAGAAGGAATTAATCTTTTACAAGATGTGGGAATCTATCGTTATGAAATATCAAATTTTTCAAAACCGGGATTTGAATCAAAACACAACCTTTCGTATTGGAAATCATACGATTATTTAGCCGCTGGATTAGGCGCAACATCATTTTATAATAGTCATCGCATTAAAAGAACCCTCTCTTTAAAAAAGTATTTATCCCATGATTTCATCGACATTGATGAAAAAGAGGAACTTAAAGAATTGAAAAATGATTTTTTAATGCTAAACCTTCGCCTGGTAAATGGTTTTAAACTTGATGATTATTATGAAAGATTTAAAGAAGACTTTTTAAAAGAATACAAAAAAGAAATAAATGACACAAAAGAATTCTTAGAAATTGATAAAACAAGTGTTAAAATTAAACCCTCAAAACTTTACATACTTGATTCAATCCTTGTCGATTTATTAAAATAAATTAATCGTATCTTTTTTCTTAGAAAAATATTACAATAAATATGTAAATGGAGAAAAAATATGCTTACATCAATTAAAGAGTTATTTAAAATCGGTCCAGGCCCATCTTCAAGCCACACTATCGGCCCTTATAATGCTGCACTTGATTTCAAGCAAAGCATAGAAAATAGTGCAACATCTTTTAAAGCCATTCTATATGGTTCTTTAGCACTAACTGGAAGAGGACATCGAACAGATTATGTAATTAAAACGGTCTTAGGAAAAGACACAAAAATTGATTTTGATATTAATACTACGACTGAGCATCCAAATACAATGAAACTCATTGCTTATAATAACGATAAAGTCATTAAAGAAGAAACATATGTTTCTATTGGCGGCGGAACTATTAAAAAGATTGATGAAAAAGATCCACAAGAACAATATACTTACCCTTTTAACAGTTTTACTGAAATTAGACAAGCTTTTGAAAAAAGTAAAAAGAATAAAATTTATGATTTTGTTAAAGAATACGAAGGAAGTGACTTAAAAGACTTTCTTGTAGATATATTTAATAAAATGCAAGAAGTCATAAAAGCAGGATTAGAAAAAGAAGGATTTGTTGCTGGAGAATTAAAAGTTAAGCGCATCGCAAAAGAACTCTATGAAGAAGCATCAAAATGTTGTGACTATTCTGAAAAAAGAGAACTTTATATTTCTGCTTACGCATATGCAGTCAGTGAATCAAACGCCGATAATTCTATTGTAGTTACCGCTCCAACATGCGGAGCTGCTGGAGTTCTCCCCGCTGTTCTTTACTACTATTACAATAATTTATCTGCTAGTATGGATGATATTATAAATGCCCTATGCATAGCTGGACTAATTGGAATAACAGTAAAGCAAAATGCTACCATATCTGGTGCCGTTGGCGGTTGCCAAGCAGAAATCGGTACAGCGACATCAATGGCGGCAGCAGCAATATGTGTATTAAATAAATTAGACTTTAGCTATATTGAATATGCGGCAGAAGTTGGTATGGAACATCAGCTTGGCTTAACATGTGATCCAGTATTAGGTTATGTGGCTATACCTTGCATAGAAAGAAACGCCTATTCAGCACTAAAAGCATACGATTCCTACATGTTTGCAAAATACTTAATTCCGCATAGAAAAAACGCCGTAACTCTTGATGAAGTTATACAAGCTATGAAAGAAACTGGTAATGACCTGATTAAAGATTATAAAGAAACTTCACTAGGCGGACTTGCAAAATCTCATAAAATACACAGATTATAAGAATGAAAAATACTATAATTAAAAAAAGAAAAAACAGAAATAATAGTGTTATTAACTCACCCCCCCCTCCAACACCCACCCCGTTGAGAGCGCTGCCCCCGGCAGCGGACGAGTAGGTGTTGGAGGCGGAGCGCCGCTACGATATGTCTTTACAGCTAG
>CAOSOP010000045.1 GCA_948525355.1 uncultured Bacilli bacterium
AGTCCAAGTCTGGAACATGCCAAATGCTCGACTCGTATACGCGTATCGGTCTGGTACACCCCCAACTCCGTCGCCACCTCGGTCGCTTCCAGGGGAAGCTCCCTCGGTGGCGCCATAGTTGGGGGTGAGCAAACAAAAAGCACTCATATAATCGAGTGCTATAAATTCTATTTTTTTGATTTGAAGTTTACACCGATGATAGCGCCTAGGAATAACGATAGCACCTTTATACCTATCATTATACCGTTTACCAAATCTAATTTATCGCTTGTTCCCGCTAGGCTATATGCTATAGTTCCATAGATTGCGGCTAAGATTAATCCTATTAACCATCCTTTCTTTTTTACAATCATTCCTAAGAAGAAAGAGTAGAAGAAGAATATCAAGATGCCGAGTAGTGAAACTGTTAGGGAAGAAGTCTCTGGTGTCATTATTCCACTTTTTCCTAGTGACGAGAAGATAAAGCAAATAATCGTAGCTACTATTGCGGTTATTACTGTTAGTAGTAAAAATTTTTTAAAAAATGATTTCATGTTCACCTCACATTTAAATCTATGATACATTAAGCAGAATAATAACAAATAAAATGGAAATAATAGTTTTGTTTATTAATAGAGGTGAATATGAATTGGGTTGAAGTGGGACAAGTAGCTTATAAGACTGTTCTTTGTTATTTCTTTCTTCTTATTTGTTTGAAAATAATGGGGAAAAGAGAGATTGGTAAGATTTCGGCATTTGATATCGTAGTTTTCTTCGTTATATCGGAGTTATTTTCTTTATCATTAAATGAACCAGAACATTCTATTTTGCGTTCGATTATCCCAGTTGCCATAATAGTCATTTTACAGTTAATATCAGCTTTTATTTCGTTAAAGTTTCCTAAGTTTAGAAGAGGAATGGAAGGTGAAATGACTTATATCATTTACAAAGGAAAAATATTGCAGAATGAGATGAAGAAACAAAGATATACCATTGAAGATTTGTTATCGCAATTAAGAAGCAAAGATATTCAATCACCAGAAGAAGTTGAATATGCGATTTTAGAGAATAATGGAATGCTTAATGTGATTAAAAAAGATCAGTGTGAATTGGTATCACCTGATCCTTTAATAATGGATGGAAAGATCAATCATACGACATTGAAAAGGTTAGGAAAAGAAGAAAGCTGGTTGATTGAAGAACTTAGTAAGACTTCAACACCTGTGCCAAAAGAGATTTTTCTTGCACTTTACCTCAAGTCTGGCTTTCTTATCATTCCTTACGAAGATAAAGACAATATTAATAAAGTTAAGTAATATATCGATTGTTGCACTTAATATAGTCGATATTGCAACAGCATAAATAGTAAATCTTTTTAAAAGCAGTGCAAGGACCAGCAGCCTGAATATTGATGATACTAGTGTTGAAAACATCGCTTGCTTTGATTTATTTAAGGCGTGTAATGTAGTTATGCATGGTGTTTCAATATAGTAGATGAGAAATGGGAATGTTAAGTTTTTTGCAAAACTTGCACCAGAGGTGTCATTATATAATATTTTCATTATATCTTCTGAAAAGAAGAATATTATTGTCGAAAACACGATTCCTAATAGCAATGAAAAGAAGATGAGACTATAGAAACTTGATTTAGCCCTTTTGATATCATTGTTCTCATACGACCTAGCTATTTCTGGTAAAAAGAAATTGCTTAGTGCAGTTGTTAAGAATCCTGGCATGAGTAGAAGCGGGAAAACATAGCCAGTGAGCATGCCATAATCTAATAGAACCTTCGTTTGATCAATATTTAATTTTGATAAAATTGCTGTGTATATTATCGGTTCGAAAAAGTATGTTAATGATCCGATAAGTCTACTTGAGGTTGCGGGAAGAGAGATTTTAAAAAGTTCACCTGCGGCCACTACAGAATCATATTCAGAACAAAAAAGCCAGGTAACACATTTTTTCTTAGTGTTTTTCGGAGCGATGAAGAAGAGGTAGAGAGTTTGACCAATTTCACCTAATGCCATACCAATAACAGCACCTAATGCTCCCATGCTAGGGGATTTTCTAGAGAAGAGGTCGATAGCAAGTACTAAAAAAACTAATCTAAATATTTCTTCTGCAATTGAAGAATTTGTCGTTGCTTGAACTTTTCCTTTTCCGATGTAAATACCCTTGATTATAGAAGATGTAGTTACTAGTGGTATGAGTAAGCCTAAACCATATACTGCAAGGGTTGTATCTTCATTCTTTAAAGCATATTTAGAAAACACAGGCGCTAAGAAAAAGATGGCGATCATCAGTATAATTGATATTCCCATTCCGATTAAAAAGGCTGTGACAAAGAATTTGCGACTATCTTTTGGTCTTTTAGCAATAAGCGTTGAAGTAGCTATTGGAAGTCCTATCGATGCTAAATTGATAAATAAAACCATCAATGGGTTTATTAATGAAAACAAACTCATTGAAGTTGCACCGATTGATCTAACCATTACCAGTCTTGATAGCATTGATAATATTTTTCCTACCATTGCTATGCTTAAGAGATTAAATAGTGATTTTAATAAAGCTTTTTTTCTAAGTGTGTTCATAGTTTTTATTCTTTCCCTTGAAATAATATATATATAGTGATATATTAATAAAGCATTGCGATTAAGGTCGTTTTGCACGCAAATCTTTACGATAAAATATAGCAATTAATTTAAAAATTTAGAACTTCGGAGGTATCGTGTATGCGTCGTTTATGGGCATTTATCATTATGCTAACTACTGTAGTATTAAGTGTTGTTTTTATTGGACAACCAATTATTGAGAAAACTAATTTTTCTAGTGAGTTTGCTTCTGGAAAAGAAGTTGTTTATCAATTAACCAGACGTGAAGGTGGAATAGCTATTAATCCAGACAAAATTGGTGATAATATCAATGACCGTTTGGAACGTGCAGGCATTAAGAATGCTCATGTTGAAGTTGTTGGTAGTGGTGATGAAGCTAGTTTAAGAGTTGGATTTGTTCCAAAGAGCGCAAGTCAATTCAACGAAGTTAAAACTCAAATACAAGCTAGTGGAGAATTATCTATTTGTACCAAAGATGATTATTGCTTGACGGGAAAAGATTTTTTCAACACTAACGATTTGGTCAGTTTAAGATATCTCGGTGGTTCGGCTTACCCTGGATTTAATATTAAATCTAAAGTTGCTGCTGACTCATTCTATGAAAAGATTTCTTCCGAAGAAAATGCAACAGCATATATTTGGCAGAATTATGATCCTGAATATGATTCATATGAAAAGGCATTTGGAGAAAATCCTGATGAAGATGTTAAAGCTAAAGTTGTAACAGCTGTTGTTTGGTCAGGTAACTATATCGAAGAAGATCTTCGTTTGTATTTAACACAAGATCCATATGGACAAGCTTTTACTCTTTCTTCGGCAAGAGCATTTGCAAATGCTTATAATAATCCAGACTATGGTTGTAATATCAAGTATTTGTATACGACTAATATTCCTGCAACTTTCTCTAGCACAGTTATGACATTAACGCTTGTATCAATTGGCGTTGTTATTGCTCTTATTGGCGTTGCTTTAATTGCACTCTTTAAAGGTGCTGGTGTGATTAATTTCATTTCATTGATTGCAGTTGTTGGACTTCAACTTTTAATTAATGCAATGGTTGGATTTGAATTTGCATCCGCTTCTATATTAGCAATTTTATTAACTGTAATCTTGGGATTATACAATCTACTTGAGATTAATAGAAGAATTAAGGATGAACTTAAGAAAGGAAGAACAATATCTAAGGCTGTTGCTGAAGGAAATCGTAAATCTATAATCGCAGTTTTAGATACATGTGCTGTTACACTCGTCGTATCATTATTTGCTTTCTTATTAGGCAAGGGAATGATTAAGACATTTGGTGGAACATTATTTGTCGGTTCAATCTTAGTCTTCTTGTCTTGTATTATCATCAATAAGTGGTTGACAGTATTTGCAGCTTCTTCACCATTAGCTAATATTGGTAAAAAGAGACTTGGACTTAATTATAAAGAAAACAGTGAAAATGTATTCGATAAGGTTAATAAACCTTTAGATACTAAAGTAACTAAAAAGAGAAGGTTTAAAGGACTTATAGCTGGTGGTAGCTTAATTGCTGCTTCAGTAGCTGTACTATTAGGATTTGGACTCACCAGAGGTGTGTTTGTCCCTTCAAATGAATATTTGTCTACAGCAAGAATTGATTTAATAACTCAATCTAATAAAAAACATTATGAGGACTCGTATGAATTAAAGTCATATTTACTCGAAAACTATTTTAACGAAGCATTACTTGGAAAAGAATTCGAGTTTACTGGATTTGATTTTTCTCGCGATGAAAAGCAAGATGAATATGGCAATGACTATGCTGTAACTTATGCATCATTTAAGGTTGATACTTCATTATTACGCGATAAAGAAGTCACTGAAGTTATTAATCTATTAACTGAAGATATGAAGGTTGAAATGAGTGGTAGCAGTGCTAGTAACGATGATTTTGAACCAAAAGTTACTATCGGTGAAGCTAAAGTTGTTAACACTGAATATGAGATGACAAATATGTTATTGATATTAGGCTTATCAGTTTTATTCTCATCATTATATATATTTGTAAGATTTGGACTCTCGTGGTTCATATCGCACTTGTTGATAACAGCTATCGGTGCAGTTAGCATGGTCGCAATTTTCTCAGCTTTAATGCTTCCATTTAATATCGCAGTTACATTTGGAATGTTAAATGTTATTATCTTGATGAGCTTTATTATGGTACCTGTGTTTTCTAGAAATAGAGAAATACTTAAGGATCAGAAGATGGTTAAGACTGCAAACTTAGAAGAAAGAGTTAGTGTTATGGATCAGGCTGTGAAGTCTGTATTCAATTCCTACTTTATGGTTGGCTGCACTATCGCTATTGCTTCAGCATTAATCATCGCAATTACTACTGCAAGTATTATGTTATCTGCAATGCTTATTTTCATTATTTCTACTTTACTTGTAATGTTCTTGTTGATGTATTTCGCCCCTTCATTCTATTTGTTCTTTAGAACACATATCAAGTTTAAACAAATTGATTGGAGCAAGTTTAAGGTCAAAATCAAAATGAGAAAGCCTGTTCTAATCGATAAAAATGAACCTCATGAAACCATTGTCATGGGACTTAACGATTTTAGATGATGTCTATATTTGAAAAACTATTAAGATTTTATAATTTTACTGATAAAGACTATGAGGACTTTGTTGGTTTCATCGACGATTCTTCTTTTCCAAGAATTGTCGATGAAAATAGTTTTAACATGATAAAAAAATTGAAAGAATGTATTGAAAGTGGAAAAAAGATAATCATTTCTGGTGATTATGATTGTGATGGAATAACTTCTACTTCAATACTTTTTTTAACTATAAAAAAACTTAATGAAAACGTCGGCTACTTTATCCCTTCTAGATATAAAGAAGGATATGGTTTAAATATAGAAAGAATAGCGCAGTTTAAAGAAAAGGGATATGATGTTTTAATTTCAGTCGACAATGGAATAACTTGTGTAGAGGAAGTAAAATATGCCAAATCTCTTGGATTTGATGTCATTATTGTTGACCACCATGAAGTTCAAGAAGTTATTCCTCCAGCAGATTACATCTTTCACCAAAAACTATCTCATCTAACTGATTATAATATTTCTGCTGCTTTTTTGGCACTTCTTATATCGAATGAACTCTTAGGATACTATGATCCTTATCTAGTTTCATTAGCTGGGCTTGCAGTTTTATCTGATAGTATGCCACTAGAAAAGGCTAATTTAGCATTATTGAGGATGGCTCTAAAGTATATTAACGAATATAAATATGAGCAGATAGTTGATATCGCTAATACTGACATCTATGATGAAATATTTTTAAATTTTAATGTAATACCTAAAATAAATGCAGTTGGCAGAGTTGAAACAGGTCTTAAGGTGAATGATGTAGTAAAATTGTTTACATCTGATAATTCTTTTAACATTAAGCAATATGCTTTTGAATTAGAATGTGCTAATGATAAAAGAAGAAGCTTGGTTGCTAGTTATGATAAAGAGGACTTAGTAGATTATAAGAGTTTTTATTTATATGATTCTAAATTAATTCTTGGCGTTGGTGGACTTTTAGCAAATAGAATTTTGACGATGCAAAAGAATAATGCAGTGGTTATGAATTTAATTGATGATGAATATACATGTTCAGCAAGAACACTTCCAGGATATGATATTATGCTGGTGCTCAGTGGAATTAAAGATAAGCTCACACATTTTGGCGGTCATAGCAATGCTGCTGGATTTTCTTTTAAAAAAGAACAGTTAAATGAAATATTAAAGTATTTGGCGGATAATCTTAAACCAAATACCATAGAAGAAAAAAGAAGTGTTATCGATATAGAATTAAGTGATGTTAGTTCTAAAACATTTGATATGATAAAAAAATTTGGTCCTTTTGGACAAAATCACAGTGAGCCGCTTTTCCATATATGCGTAGATAATAGCAGCTTTAAAAGAATGAAGCTAGGCAGTGAACATATTTATATTCAAAGCAACGATGTTAAGATTATATTCTTCAATGGATTATCAAAGTTATCTAATCAAAACGAAACTAGATTAATAGGAAAATTTGCTGAGAATACATTTAATAAAAGGAAAAGCATACAGTTTATAGTAGAATCAACAGTTGAAGAAAGTGATTATATTCTTATTTAATGTATAATTTTTTGCTTTTTATCCATTCTAAAAGTGTCGGAGGATATAATGAAAGCAAAAATTAAATATTTGATACCAATGCTATTTATGTGTGGACTTGCTTCTTGTGGAAGCACTCATAGTTCTACTACAAGTACACCTTCAAGCCCATCTACACCATCAACTACTATTCCAATAACTCCATCAACTCCTGAATCACCAGTTAACTTAATGGTTGACTTTTCTGATTTACAATCAACACAAAAGCCAAATATTGGTGCTGATTGGTCAACAGACTTTACCTATACTCATGATAAGGCTATAGTTTTAAAAAAGACAACAGACTTTATTATGACCCCTCCATTCAAGACAACTAAGGGTTTAAATATCGATATTACCGGATATTTAGAAAAGGGAAATACTGCCGATGGAAAACTTGTTCTATATGTTGAAGGTTTGAACAAGAATAAAGAGGTGGTAGAAACTGTAGAAGTTAAGGAATCTGAAATTAAAGGAACAATGGAAGATCCTAAACAGTTTATCGTTAACTTGAAGAATTCTTCTAAGAATATAGCACAAGTTAAAATTGGAATTAAAAATGTTGGTCGTTCAACAAACTTTGGTATCAATAAACTAGTAGTTAGTTCAAAATAAAAAGAGCTGGTAGCTGATTATCAGCTCTTTTTTAATAAGTATAAAGTTCATTTTAAGTTGGCTTTTAACCGCTTTGATTTGTGTTATAGTTTCCAATAATATTTGTTGTCTTAAATCTTTTTCAATTTATTTTATTGTTCCTCCCTATGAATACAAATCAAAAAACAGCAAATTGCTTGCTGGTTCTTATGGTTTACGCGAAGCGTTGAATGATTGTTTCGATGTTTACATTTTAGCAAAACAATAAGAAAAGACAATATGAAAAATCTTATTTTCTATTAAATTTCATGCGTAATGACTACGTCCTAATTAAAAAGGAGTTTGTATGTTTTGGCGATTCCTAATAGTTATATATAACTATTTAAAAATAGATTTTAAAGCGTAATTATAGTTATATAAATAGCTTATATAAAGGAGTAATGATAGTTTTAATATTTTTTTTGCTTTAGCAACTATACATTCATAATGCAATTTTGATTTTAGTAAATCTTAAAAATACTTTTTAATTCAATGCAATCAAACATGTAAAATTCTTTATAAAGGGGTTTTTAACTTTTTTTAGGAGAATAATTGTTTTCAAAAAAGAGGTCTAAAAAATACAAACTCATTTAATTAAAGTATTTGTTTTTTTGTAAGAATAAATTAAAATCTAAATGTAAGAATACTTTAAAAATATCTACAAGGAGAAAGATTATGAAAAAGTTAAAGAAAAGTTGTGTTCAAAATAATGACTTATCCAAGTCTATTAATAAAATTAACAAGAAAAAGATGGTATTTTCCATTGTAGAATTGATTATTTGTACTATGTTTATTCTTTTCTTAACTATTCCACTTATTGAAGAAACTAGACATGTATATCCTATCCCTGATGGACAGGATATGCCGGATACTATTTCGATTTATTGGAGTTATATTTCGGTAGGGCTATATGAAAATAATCCAATAGGTTTAATTACAGCTATTTTATATTTTTTAAATA
>CAOSOP010000046.1 GCA_948525355.1 uncultured Bacilli bacterium
ATAAATTACCCCTCAAATTGGCCCTTGAACGTGTCGCAAAAAGGCGAAGCCAACAGTGAATATTGACAATTAATATGGCTAATGATAAAATTATAAAGCAATGAAGAATAGGGATTGCAGGTATCAATACTAGAGAGTCTTAGGTAGGTGGAATAAGATATTGAGAGCGCATGAGTCGATTTGGAGCAATTAATTAATGAGTGCGTGAACTTATGGTTCACGAACTGAGGTGGTACCGCGGTAATTCGTCCTCAGAGGTCTGAGGATTTTTTATTTGGAGGGTACTATGAAGCAATTAGAAAAGTATTATGACCACAAATTGGTTGAAGAAGGAAAGATGAAGTTTTGGCGTGAGAATGGTTATTTTTCATGTGATGTCAAATCTAAAAAGCCACCATTTTCTGTTGTTATTCCTCCACCAAATGTTACTGGCATCCTTCATATTGGTCATGCTAAAAATGTTTTAACAATTGATACATTATGTAGATATAAAAGACTTAGAGGGTATGATGTTTTGTTTTTACCTGCGATGGACCACGCTGGAATCGCTACTCAAGCAAAAGTTGAAGCAAATTTAAAAGAGCGAGGAATTGATAAATATCAACTTGGTAGAGAAGAATTCTTAAAAGAAGTTTGGAAATGGAAAGAAAAGTGTGGAGATTACATAAAAAAACAATGGGAAAAGGTTGGTTTAAGTGTTGATTTAAGACTTGAAAGATTTACATTTGACGCTAAGACGAATGAAGCTGTAAATATAACTTTTAAGAAACTATATGATGCTGGACTGATTTATGAAGGTGAAAGAATAATTAACTGGGATCCAGTTTTAAAAACTGCATTATCAAATATTGAAGTTGAACATAAAGAAATAGAAGGAAAATTCTATTATTTTAAGTATCATTTTAAAACTCATCCTGAAGATTATCTAATCATTGCCACGACACGTCCTGAAACAATGTATGGTGATACGGCGATTGTTTTTAATCCGCAAGATGAAAGATACAAAAAGTATGAAGGTGAATTAATAATCAATCCATGTAATGGTGAAGCAATTCCATTGATTGCAGATCGTTATGTTGATTTAAATTTTGGAACAGGAGTTATGAAGTGCACTCCTGCCCATGATCCAAATGATTTTGAAATCGGAAAAAGACATGGACTTGAGATGATTAAGTGCATGAATCTTGATGGCACGATGAATGAAAGAGCGCTGGAGTACAAGGGACTTGATCGATTTGAATGCCGTAAGTTGCTTGTTGAGAAGATAAAGAATAATGGGGATCTTGTGAAAATAGAAGATATTGTTCACTCTGTCGGGCATTCTTCAAGGAGTCATTGTATTACTGAGCCAATGCTATCAAAGCAGTGGTTTGTTAAAATGAAACCTTTGGCCGCTAAAGTTATTAAAATGATGAAAGATGATCCTAGTGGATTAAAGTTCTTCCCAAGCCGTTACTCAAAAATATTTATGCGTTGGCTTAAGGAAGTCGACGATTGGTGTATTTCGCGTCAACTTTGGTGGGGACATAGAATTCCAGTTTACACAAATAAGACTACAGGTGAGAAAGTCTGTTCAATAGAAAAACTTGATCCAAGTGAATGGGATCAGGATAATGATGTTCTTGATACTTGGTTCAGTTCAGCACTAGCACCTTTTGCATTCTCGAACTGGCCAAACATCGATAATGAGTATTTCAAGAGGTATTATCCGACAAATGTTTTAGTAACCGCATATGATATCATTTTCTTCTGGGTTGCACGTATGGTTTTCCAAGGAGTTTATTTAACGAATAAATTCCCATTTAAGCAAGTATTTCTTCATGGATTAATAAGAGATGAGCAGGGAAGAAAGATGAGCAAATCTTTAAATAATGGAATTGACCCGATTAAAGTATGCGATGATTATGGAATTGATGTTCTTCGTTATGCTATGGCTAACAGTGGAACACCTGGTCTTGACTGCAATATTGGTCCAAAAATCTATGAGCAGATTTCTACTTATTTAAATAAGGTATGGAGTGCGGCAAGGCTTATTTTATCTCTTCTTCCAGATGGATTTGAGCCAAAAAAACTAGAGAAAAAAGAATTAGGATTTATAGATCAATATATATATCATAAGTTTTCTCATATGCTTAACGCTTTTAATAAGAATATGGATAAATTTGAACTTGGACAGGCTACAAAGTATCTTTCTGATTTTGTCTATGATGATTTCTGCAGTACTTATTTAGAATTAGCGAAGATTGAGTTAAAATCTGCTAATAGTGAAAGAGCAGATGTTATTTATAATGTTTTAACAGATTTACTCAAAAATATTTTGATTCTTCTTTTCTCTAACTGTCCGTATATTTCTGAAGAGATTTATTCATATTTGCCAAATCACTTAAAGAGCATCTATGAAGAAGAGTATCCACAAGCGATGAAGGGAAAGCTTGATTCTTCATTAGGTGAATCTCTTGTAAGCATAATTAAATCTATTAGATCTTATCGAATGGATTTCAATTTATCGCCTAAAGCTGAGTTAAGCCTCTCGCTTAAAGCTAAGAAATCAGATTATAATAAATTACTTCCATTCTTAACTTTCTATGCCTCAAGCTCAAACATTAAACTTGTAGAAAGTGAAGATGGACTGATGTATTTTGGCAAAGTTGGTTTAAGTATAGAATCAAGTAGCAACGAACAAGTTGCTGGAATGATAGAAGAAAGAATTAAAAAACTTGAAGCGGAAATAAAAAGAAGTGAAGGGATATTATCTAACCAGAACTTCATAATGAAGGCTCCTAAAGAAAAGGTTGAATTAGAAAAAGAAAAGTATCAAAAATATCTTGAAGAGTATAAAAAGTATATGCAACAGAAATAGTTCAACTCCTATATAAAGTAGGAGGTAATATGAAAAGAGAACTATCTATTAATGAGTTGAATAATGTTGAAGGTGGATTCGGAATTGCAGCAGTTATTGGCTTGACTTTTGCATCGGCTATTATTGCTTTTTTCGTTCATGTTGTAATACCTATGACAGGAGTTAAAGTGCCTGGAAGTTTTATCTTTAGGTGGTTTTAATATGAAAAGAATGCTAAAGGAAGAGGAATTAAAAAGTATTAATGGTGGTGAAGGAATTACGATCGCTTCTATTCTGGCGGTTATGGCAATAGGATTTTGTGCGGTCGTGATTTATCGCTTCTTTTTATCTAATAAAGGTTCAATGAATTTGCCAGGAGGATTTACTTTTAATTAGGGAAAGTGATGACTATTAAGCAACTTGATGAAAACTCTCGTCCTCGTGAACGCGCAGAACTATATGGTCTTAAAGCACTTTCAGATATTGAACTATTAGCGATAATAATCAAAAGCGGAGGTAAGGGAAAATCTGCTATTGCAATAGCAAACGAATTAATTTCATATATAGGATCAGTCAAAGATTTATCGTACGAAAACATTAAATGTATGAATATCAAAGGGTTTGGCAAGGTAAAAAAGCTAGAAGTGGCATCTTGTTTTGAACTTGCTAGAAGGATTAATAGTCTCAGTGAGAAAAAGAACAGCATATTCACATCATTAGAGGCGTATAGTTTTTTTCTTCCACATTTTTTGAACAGTCAGTCAGAAAAATTTATGATTGTTTTGCTCGATAGAAAGCATAAAGTCATATATCAAAACTTTGTTGAATCTTATAATAAGAAAGAAGTATCTTTATCGTTTCATAAACTGTTTAAAGTGTGCACGAATGTTATCGCACCATATGTTATACTAGCACATAATCATCCTTCGGGAATTTGCTTGCCTTCTTTAGACGATGATGAGACCACCAGAGCGATAAAGATTTCACTTCAACTTTTAGATGTGAAACTCTTAGATCATCTGATAATTACTGATGAGGAATTCTATTCCTATAGTGACCATAAGCGTTTATGATTTCGACAATTTGTGCATTGAGTTTAATATAAGATATTGCCATGGAACGAATAGTTTCTTGCCGTGATGATATCTTATTTTTAGTTGATAAGATGCTTGAAGAAAGATTTGATGTTTGTTTGGATTTGAGCTGGTTCAAAAGAAAGAGTGATCTTTTTGAAGCATTTCTTCTTTTAGACTTTTATAAAGTAAAAGTTAACTCCTTTATAAAAGATAAATACGATGTGATTCATCGATTGAATAAAGATGTCATTATTAATAGGCCAACACTTATTTACTGCAAGATAAAGCCAGATGTTACCGTATATCTTTATGCGAAGTGCGTGTTTTTTAAAAAGATATATGGAAGGATTATCGGAAAGAAAAAGTATTTGATAAGGAGGAGAGGATGAAAGATATAATATCAGTATGTTCAGGCAAAGGTGGAGTAGGTAAATCGACTATTTCAGCACTTATTGCCCTATCTCTTTCAAAAAAGTTTAAGACATTGGTCATTGATGCTGATCTAGGATTAACAAACTTAGATTTAATATTTAAAGTGAATAACACAAGATATGATCTAACGGATGTCATTAACAAAAAATGTAATCTTAAAGATGCTATTTTGAGTATTAATGATAGTTTAGACTTATTAACTCTTTATCATGAGTCGAGTTTAGATTCACTTAATACTATCGCAATGAAGAAAGTAATCGCCAGCGTATGTGAAGAATATGACTATTTGATATTAGATTGTCCAGCGGGAATTGAAAAAGGATTCAATCTTTGTTTGAGCATATCTAATAAAGCAATAATTGTCATCAATCCGATAGCTACGAGTGTGCGTGATAGTTATTTTGTCAGCGAGCTAATTGAAAAAAACTATTACCAAACAATAGGTTATATTTTAAATCGCGCTAGTGAGAAGGACTTAAAAAAAGTTATGAATGTCTTTCCAAGAATCGCATCAAGTCTTTTATTTCGTTTAAGTGATAATAAAGCTATAAGCAGATCAAACTTTTCTTCTAGTCTGATGGATTTAGTTTTAAAAAGAATCGGTGAGGATGAAAACGATGAAATTCACATTTAACAAGAATGTCTTTTTTGATGTTATGAGTGCAGTTACATTTATCTATTCATCGTTCATGGGTTTTATTATCTATACACATCTTGATGTCAATGGAGGCTTATTCAACCAAAGTGTTAACTTCGTTTCATTTAATAAAGCAGTTGATAACTTTTTCTTTAATTTCTTTCGTTTTAATTTTAGCGGTGATAAAGAAGAAGTTGATAATAGTCTTTACTATTTAGAAGTAGATGAGCATACATTTACTAGTGAAGATGGACAGATAAAGATGCTGGGTGAAGGTTATATTAATTATAAAGCGATAGGTGAAGGTAGCACCTATGCAGTAGTAGTTACATATAACACCGTTGTCGCCACATATTTTGACGTCATTAATCCACTAGTTAATAGTGGTGATCATCTTCTAAAAGGTGAAACACTAGGAACATATGAAGACTGCTTTAAAGTATACTTTCAACAAGATCAAAAAGACATTACTTATTCTGAGGCACTTACCAAGATTTGAAGTATCAATAGTAACGCTTTTAACTATAGTTTTGTCATTGATATTTGGGTATTTTAAATACCTCTTTGTCATGTATTTGATTGCTTTTATTCATGAGTGTTCACATGTTTTGGCTGCCTTAATATTTAAAATAAAAGTATTAAAGATTAAGTTTTTACCTTTTGGTTTTGAAGCACAATTTGATAATTTTGAACAGCATAAGTGGTATAAACAATTGATAGTTGTTATTTCTGGACCACTATCATTTTTTATAACCTATTTTTTGCTTGAACTGTTTTATACTAAAGGACTATTTTCTTATTATGGTTTTCAAGTGGCAAATAACAGCAATCTTTTTGTCGCACTATTTAATATCATACCATTTTATCCTTTAGATGGTGGAAGAGCGGTGGATATAGTGGTCGCAGCATTTTTTAGTGAGAAAAAGACCCGAGTTATTAGATATATAGTATCATTATTTGCGCTTATTGGAATTGGAATAGTTAGCATTTATTTAAAGCAGATACCTTTATTATGCTATATTTTTGTTATGTATGTATTTCAGTTAATAACATGTAAAAAAGACTATATCGTGTTTCTTTTATCAAGGTTATACGCCGATAAAAACCGAAAAGTGAAGTTAGTTGATAAAGATGAAATCTATCGATATCGTCGTTGTGTTAAGATGACAAAAAATGGAATAGAAGATGAACCTAAGATAATAACAAAGTTGCTTCTAAGGCTAAAAGCAGGTAAAAAAAGACTTTTTAAGTAAAAAAATATTATTTAAACCTTGTAGAAACGATAATAATTTTGTAATATATTAGTAGTTAAGGAGGATTTCTTATGGGTAAAAATCAATATGAGGCACATAAACTGTTCTACCAGGGATTATCTTTACTTGAAAAACCAAAAAAAATTGATAAGGCAATAGCGTGTATAAAGAAGTCTTATAAGCTTGGTTCACCTTTAGCTTTATTTGAAATAGCGATGATACTTCGTCGTAACGATTTAAAGGATTATCCGCAAGACTTGAATAGAAGTGACAAACTTCTTGTAACGGCTAAACCTATACTTGAAGCTAATATGAATGGAGTTTTAGATGGAGATTTAGCAACTCATTTCTATGCACAATATTTCCTTCATGGTTATGCTGGAGTAGAGATTGATGAGGCTTATGGAATAGCTTTAGAGGAAAAGGTCGCTAAGAATGGATTAGTCGAGGCTACCGAGTATTTAATAACTTATTATAGCGACCCAGAACACAACAATATGGAAAAGGTTGAATACTATACTAAGTTGCTTGAAGAACAGAAAGCTATTCTTGCTAGTGGACAAAGAAATGGTGTTATTGAAATGCTTCAAGAGGAGCCGAAAGAAACTTCTCGCACTGTTGAAGAAAGTATTGAAAAAGTTGGAACTGAAGAAACAGTTGTGGTTAAACCTGCTGAAGAAGAAATCAAAGAGGAAGTTAAATTAGAAAAGAAAGCTGATTTCAATGAGATAGTTAAACTCAATACCATTTTCAAAACTGATCCACTATCTGAAGAAGTTACAGCTGTTGAAACTTCTAAGGAAGTTGCTTCTGATGTCAACACTATATGTGAAAAGAATGAAATATCTGAAGAAGAGAAGGTGATGGAAGAAGTTATTATACAAAATGCTTCTACGGAGACAGTTGAAGATAGTGTTGAAGAAATTGAAACTATTGAATCTAAAGAAGAAAAAGTCGCTTCTTATGTCGAAGAAGATGTTGAAGAAGAAGCTGCACCTATAGAAGAGATTACATATGAAGAAGAGACTCGTCCTCTTCCTAAAAAGGGTAAAGAACCAACATTTGACTATACGAAGTTTATTCCAGTAATGAATGAATCTAGTTCAGTAGAAGCAAAGATTATTACTGATGAACCAGAAGATAAAGAACCTGCTGTTAAAGTTGACTTAGACGGATTTAGAAAATGTGAGGTTGAAGATTTATATATTCCAGAAACAATTTATTCTCCACGAGAGAGAATAGTACTTGTTGATCCAGAATATAGCGATGATGAACTTACTGCTGAATACATCGCCACACAACAAATATTAAAGGCCTTAAATAGACTTGATGATAAAGATGAGACAAGTCTAAAGGATGCAATTCAACTTTTAAGTGAAGCAAGCCGTGTTTATCCAATCAAATGCTTTGGATTATTAGGTGATATATATTCTAATGGTATTTATACAGAAAGCAACGAACTTTTGGCAATTCATTATTATAAATCTGCGGATTCAAACGGTTCGGCCTATGGTGCCTACCATTTGGGACAGATTTATTTAGATGAGACAAGCGAATCATTTGATAAAGATGTTGGAATTAAGTTCATTCGTAAATCGGCAACTTTAGGATATGGTCCTGCCTTAGATCGTATGGGTAAAATCTATCACAATGGTGAGATTTCGCTCGTTTCATATCAAGCAGCCTATGCTTTTTATAAACTTGCAGTTGAGAGAAACCACCGTGAATCTTATTTAGCTATGGCTAAAATAGATGAAGCTAAAGGCAATAACGAACTTGCTGAAAAGCATCGTGAACTAGCAGCTCAATAAAAACAAATAAAGTGCGAGATGTCGCACTTTTTTAGTTGTATAAATATAATAATGCACATATAAATATATAGTGATATATTTTAATAAGTTTTTTTAAAAAATCTGTTGACTTTATATTTAAGGTGGTTTATACTTTACAAAGTCAGCGCTCTTGCTGATGCATTGTTCTTTGAAAACTGAGTAGTTTACATACGCAATATTTAATTTAGTCAATATTTTGAGTTTAAATATAACCAGTACAATAACTGTTGACTGGGATTTAACTTTTTGAGAG
>CAOSOP010000047.1 GCA_948525355.1 uncultured Bacilli bacterium
AACACTAAAACTCACATAAGTCATCATCTATTGTTAAAAACTATTAAATTAAAAATGGTCGGATCAGCGAGATTTGAACTCGCGACCCCTTCCACCCCAAGAAAGTGCGCTACCATGCTGCGCTATGACCCGAACCTTTAATAGTTTATCAACCACTTTTCATAAATTCAAGTCTAAGCCATGATAACAACTATTAAAAACTTTTATAAATGATTAAAATTGTTTATTTTCTAGTTGAAAACACACTTTTCATTGGTCTATAATATTTGGCATGGAGGAAAAGTAAAAATGGCTGTAGCACAACTTATTTTATTTATTTTAACCGCTGTTGGATTTGTTATCGCCATGGTTCTAAGATGGGCATGTCATAGAAGAACTTATGCAACATATACAGAATTCATTTCTTTAATTCTTCTTGTTGTTGGTACACTTCTCTACATAGTCAATGGAATCAGTGGAACAGCTGGTTGGGCATTATTATTCTTATTTATTTCTGTACTATGCTTAACTGTTTTGCGCGGAGTATCACTTCTTGCAAAAAAGTTATAGTTATTTATTTAAATAATAATAAGGATTTAGTAGCCCCGTTAATCGGGGATCTTGTATTATAGGAGCATTATGTATATTGGATTAATCTCATTAGGATGTGCAAAAAATCAAGTCGATAGCGAAGAGATATTATCTTTTTTTAAACGCAATGGACATGAAATCGTATCTGACTTAAGTTTGGCAAATATGATTATCATTAATTCTTGTGGCTTCTTAAAAGAGGCAAAAAAAGAAGTATATGATGTTATTGATGCAGTACATGAAGACTTTAATGTTCCAATTATTGTTACAGGGTGTTTAGCAACAAGAATTGGTGAACAAATTAAAAAGGATAAGCCATGTGTTTCTTTGGTTGTTCCTATTCATGATTATCCTAATTTTGCATATAAAATGAATGAATTTCTCTCTTGCAACGATTTTACTGAATCAATGAGCAATATTAAAAGAATATATTCAACTGAGAATTATCAGGCCTACTTAAAAATCAGTGATGGTTGTAATAATCGTTGTACATATTGTACTATACCGCTTATTAGAGGTTCTTTTCATTCTATTCCACTTAAAACATTAGAAATGGAATTAGAAGAAATTGCTTCTAATAATGTCAAAGAATTAATCATAATATCGCAAGACACAACTAGATATGGAACAGATCATCCTGAATTGAATGAAAATATTTGTACACTTTTAAAGAAAGTACTTGAATACAAGCAGTTTGAGTTTATCAAGTTACTATATCTATATCCCGACGAAATTACGGACGAATTAATTCAACTCTTTAAAGAAAATCCTCGTCTAACACCATATTTTGATGTACCAATTCAACACTCTTCTGACAAGATTTTGAAAGCAATGCATCGACGTGGATCTAGACAATATCTATTAGATTTATTTAAAAAAATTAAAGAAGAAGTTCCTAATGCCATATTAAGAACAACTATTATGTGTGGATTTCCTGGAGAAACTGAAGAAGATATCGATGATTTAATTGACTTTATGAATCAAGTTAAATTTGATCATCTTGGCGTTTTCACCTATAGCCGAGAAAAAGGCACACCTTCTTATTCATTTGACGACCAGGTACCAGCAAAAATCAAATCTGAAAGATATAATAGGATTATGAAGGAGCAAATTAGAATATCTTATAAAAAAAATTATGCACACATTGGTGAAACCATGAGAGCTATAATCACTGGATACGATGATAAGATGCTAGCATATATGGGCACGTCCTATATATTTGCCCCTGATGATATCGATGGATATATGTATATCTATAGTGATGAAGCCTTAGAAAAAGGCGATATTATTGATGTTAAGGTTATCGATGCAAACATCTATGATCTTATTTGCGAAAAAATTCATTAGATAAAATTAAATTTCTTTTGCAAGATGTTCCTATTATATTTGAGGAGGAAAATAAACTTAAATGAAAAAACACACATACGAAGAAATCACGCAGGAGTCTTCGTACTTAAAACGTCTTATTGATGATAGGCTTAAAGATGTTGACCATTCTATCGGTTACGAATATGTTGATTGGCTCTGTCGCCAAACAAAATATTTCTATGAAGGATACAAAAAAACAAGTTACAGCACTCAGCCTGACGACCTTCAAAGAGGAGATGTCATATGGGCTGTATTCGGCATTAACATTGGCTCAGAGTTATCTGACTATCGTACCAAAGGGCATTATTGTGTCTGTTGGGCAATAGATTTAGCTAATGTTGTAGTAATTCCACTCTCTTCAAGTGACTCACCAGGTTCAGTTTTAACACATGATATCGGTGAAATCGAAGGCCTTGGATATCCTGGAAGTCATTCCTACATAAAACTTGATGCAATAAGGTCAATATCTAAAAGAAGAATAAGTCGAATTCCAAATACACCTTCTGGAAAAATCGTCTTAAGTGATGAGCAAATTCAGCTCATCAATGAAGCAGTAAAAAAAGCTTTCACAATATAAAACTCCTGCCAAAGGAGGCACTATGCTAATAAATAAAACAATTAACTGTTATTATCGAAAATACTGGTATTGCTTTTTGTTTGGTATTTTGGTCTTAATCGGTGTCGATGCTGTACAGCTTCTATTACCACCAATTATAGCCAAAATAGTCGATACCGCTAATCAAAACAATTTAACATTAAACTTTATAACCATTCAATCACTATATATTTTAGCAATTGGTTTGGCTATTTTTGTCGGTCGAGTGTTATGGAGATTTTTGTTAAATGGAGTTAGCGTATTGATTCAAGCAGATTTAAGAAAGAGACTTTTTATTCATTGTGAAAATTTACCAAAAGAATATCACAATACTCATAAAACTGGTGCTACTATGGCAATACTTACCAATGACACTGAAGCTATCAGTGATACTTTTTCTGATGGAGTTATTTATTTAGTCGATATATTGGTACTAGGTACTTTAGCATTTATTAAAATGATGATGGTCAACTGGGTCTTATCGCTGGTTACCATCATTCCACTAATACTATTTGTCTTTTCTGGAAACATATTAGAAAAAGTTGAAACAAGAACATTTGAAGCTCAACAAGAATCATTTGAAAGAATGTCAGACTTTACAACCGAAAATCTTTTCGGAATATCTGTAATAAAAGCATTTGTTAAAGAAAAACAACAAATTCATGCCTTTTCAGGCCGTGTAAACGACAATAGGAAGAAATATATTAGATTTATTCGATTTGATAACATCTACAATATCATTATCAATGGCGTTGTCTATCTTTCACTTATTGCCCTTTTAATTCTTGGTGGTTACTTTGCTACTAAAGATATTGAAATAATCGGAATCGAGCACATGACTGGTCCAGCACTAACTGAGTTCTATGGATATTTTGATTCATTGATTTGGCCGATGTTCGCAATCGTCTTCTTTGTTTCAATAACTTCAAGAGGAAGAGCAAGTTGTAAAAGAGTTTCAGAAATACTTAATACTCCAATTTCAGTCAAAGATAAAGATGGTATCGTTCCAACAAACGAAAAAATAACTGGTGATATTGAGTTTAACCACCTCTCTTTCGCTTATCCAGATAGTGAAGAAGAGTCACTTATCGATTGTAACTTCGTGATTAAAAAAGGACAGAATGTTGGAATCATCGGTCGAACCGGCAGTGGTAAATCGACCATTATCAGCATGCTGCTCAAACAGTATAATATTGAAGATGGAATGTTGAAAATAGGTGGTGTCGATATAAACGACTTATCAACTGTCGACTTAAGGAACTCTATCGGATTAGTAAACCAAGATCCATTCTTATTCTCTACTACTATTGCTAAAAACATTGCTTTTTCCGACGAGACAATATCGATGGAAAGAATTAAAGAAGCAGCAAAGTTTGCTTGTATTGATGAAAACATTGAAGGATTTAAAGATGGATATGAAACAGTCGTTGGTGAAAGAGGCGTTTCTTTATCCGGTGGACAAAAACAAAGAATATCTATGGCTCGTGCCGTAATTAAAGATCCTGAAATTCTTTTGCTTGATGATTCAGTATCGGCTGTCGACTCTTCAACTGAAAAAGCTATTTTAAAGAATATTAATGAGGGTCGAAAAGGAAAAACCACGATTATCATCGCTCATAGAATATCTGCCGTTGAAGATCTTGATATGATTATTTTAATGGATAAAGGTCGAGTTGTTGCAACTGGAACTCATGACGAGCTTCTTAAAGACAACAAGATGTATCAAGATATCGTTAAACTTCAAGAATTAGAAAAGGAGGTTAACTGATGACTTTACAAGAAGAAATTAATATTAAGGAAAAACAATATAAAGATTCTGTCTTATTCAGAAAACTTTTCGTTTATGTAAAAAAAGATCTGTTTAAATTTATTCTATCAATTTTATTAGATACAGTAGCCGTTATTGTCTTCTCATTTGAGCCAAGAATTACTGGTATGATAGTAGGTCTTGCAACAGATGGACAATTTAACGATATTCTTTTGTATTCATTAATATTTGTCGGAGGCGTTATCATCGCCTTAACTTCGATGTACACCGGTCATATGATGTTACAAAAAGTTGGTCAAAACATCGTTTATCGCTTAAGAATGAGTGCATTTACTCATGTTGAAGAATTCTCTATCAATCAGTTAAACTCACTTCCAGTTGGAAAACTCGTCACTAGAATTATAAATGACACTTCAAGAATAACAAACCTATTTACAGGTGTTATCCCATCCTTTATTTCAGCTGTGATGATTTTATTGACAGTTTTAGTACAAATGTTTGTTTCATCCTGGCAAGTTGGTTTGACCTTAACAGCATTTTTACCCTTTATAATCGCAATTATAGTTGTATTTAGACTTATATCGAAAAAAATCTTTAGAGAATCTCGTAGCGCTATTTCTGATTTAAACGGATTCATTTCAGAAAATATATCTGGTATAACTACGACCCAAGTGTTTAATCAAGAAGAAAGAAAACTCAGAGAGTTTGATGAAAAAAATAACCATGTTAAAAGAGCTAACTTAAAAAGAATGGCCTTCTTCGCATTCTTTAGACCAATTTTCTACTTGCTCTATGTTTTAACCATTATCGCAGTCATATATGTTGGAACTTATATAGTTCTATATTTTCCCGAAACAATAGCTAATAGTAAACCAGGAGAATTACTCTTCACTTTCTACCTCTACACAGGACAATTCTCCAACCCATTAACTTCATTAGCATTGCAATTCAATGCATTCCAAGATGCATTGACATCTATAGAAAGAGTCTTTATTCTCATCGATATTGAACCTGAAGTTTTAGATATTGAAGAATCCATAGATGTCGATAGTATTAAAGGTAAAATAGAGTTTAAAAATGTTTGGTTTGCTTATAAAGAAGGTGAATGGGTATTAAAAAATGTATCCTTCATCATCAATCCAGGTGAAACAGCTGCATTCGTTGGAACAACTGGTGCTGGAAAGAGCACGATTATTTCATTAATTACACGAAACTATGAAATAAATAAAGGTGAAATACTTATTGATGATCGTCCAATAAAACAATACAAAATAGAAACCCTACGAAGACTTATCGGCGTTATGCTTCAAGATGTATTTCTATTTGAAGGTACAATCAAAGAAAATATTTCATTATTTGACGATACCATCAAAGATGAAACCATAATCAATGCATGTAAATATGTTGGTGCCGATACATTTATCGATAACCTACCAGAAACATATAATGAAAAAGTTCGTGAACGAGGAAATAACTTCTCGATGGGTCAAAGACAGCTTCTCTCTTTTGCTCGTGTTGTAGTTTATAATCCAAATATAATACTTTTAGATGAAGCAACCGCAAATATTGATACAGAAACAGAAGTCATTATCCAATCATCACTTGAAAAAATGTCAAGCATAGGAACAATGATCATCGTCGCACATCGTTTATCAACAATTAAACACGCTGATAAAATATTTGTCATTTCTTTAGGTGAAATAATCGAACAAGGTAATCACCAAGAACTTTTAAAGTTGCGTGGAACATATTATAATTTATATAGATTACAAAATATGGAGGCTGAAATAAATGGTAAAAATTAAGATATTTGATACATTTGAAGGGAAAATAAAAGAATTCAAACCTATAAAAGAAGGTGAAGTATCAATATATTACTGTGGCCCAACTGTTTACGACTATGGACATTTAGGAAACTTCAAAGTTCCAGTCTTTTTTGACCTGGTTCATCGTTTTTTTAAAGCGGTTGGATATAAAGTTAAAATGGTTTCAAACTATACCGACATTGATGATAAAATCATCAAAAAAGCCACATCAACAAATAAAACTGAAAAAGAAGTATCTGAATTCTATATCAAAGACTACGAGAATAATCTTAATTTATTAAATGTTTTACCATTATATAATAATCCAAAAGTTTCTAATTATATGAATGATATAATCGAGTTTATCGATTTATCATTAAAAAAAGATGCCTCATATAAATCAGGTGAAGACATTTATTTTGATGTAAGTAAAATCGATGATTATGGTTCTCTTTCTAAGATGAACATTGAAGAGCTTGATGCTGGAAAAAGAATTAGCGTATCTGAAAAAAAACATTCTCCATTTGACTTTGCCTTATGGAAAATGACTGATGATCAAGGCATAAAATTCGATGCACCTTTTGGTCGAGGCAGACCTGGTTGGCACACCGAATGTCTTGTTATGATTAATAAAATATTTAATTCTCCACTAATTGATATTCATGGCGGTGGATTTGATTTAAAATTTCCTCATCACGAAAATGAAAGAGCTCAGTCCAAAGCAGTTTATAATTCAAATCTAGCCAATTACTGGATGCATGTTGGTTTTATGAATTTCGAAGATACAAAAATGAGCAAATCACTTGGCAATGTCATTGCGATGAGAGACTTACTAAAAGAACTAAATCCAGATGTATTCAGACTATTTATATTAAAAGCCAACTATCGTGCACCATTATCATTTAGCCAAGAAGCAATTGATACAACAAAAAGAGAGGTTGAGAAATATCGTTCTGTAAAAAAATCACTAAATCTCTACTTAGCCACAAATAAGCTAAACGATAAAGTTGGAACACTCATTGAGTCATATTATGATAGCTTTATCGATGCACTAGCTAATGATTTCAATGTTGCTAATGGTTTAACCGCCTTTGATTCACTAGTAAAAAATATAAATACATCCATTAGACAAAAAGATAATAAGTCAATATTAGACTTAAAGTTTACTTTTGACAAAATAAATGATATATTAGGTTTAAGACTTAAAACAGCTGAAATAAGCGAAGAGATTCTAAGCATTTATAGTAAATATGAAGAAGCAAGAAATAATAAAGACTATGAGCTTAGCGATATCTACCGCAAAAAGCTAATAGAAAGTGATGTGTTGTAAAATGAATATTCTAAGTCAATCCGATTACAAAATCATCTTAAACCCAATCGATGATTTTGTCATTAAACTAATCGATAATCCAAATCTCCATGGTTGGGGAATCATTCTCTTTTTGCTATTAACACTACTTGCTACAATTGTATCAGCGGGTATTGTTGGTTTTGAAAGAGAATTACATGGGCATGCCGCTGGATTAAGAACACATATTCTTATATCACTAGGTGCTTCATTAATCATGTCACTATCAATATTTGCTTTCCCTGTTAATAATGGTTACACACGAGATCCAGCAAGACTTGCCGCACAAGTTGTCTCTGGTATAGGTTTCATTGGTGCAGGAACAATTATGCAAAATGGAACAGGCATTAAAGGATTAACTACTGCTGCTTCTCTATGGGTATGTGGTGGAATCGGATTAGCATGTGGTAGTGGATTTATAGTTGAAGGACTTCTTGGAGCAACAACAACATTCGCAGTATTATTCCTACTCGTTGCTATCGAAAAAAGAACAACAAAAAAGAATCCACAAGTTACATTAATTATGGATACAAACACTGCGGCAGTTCCAGTAGCACTTGAAATAGCAGCAAAGTATAGAATAAGCATCCGTGATATCAATTCATCATTACTTACATATAGACAAATGGACTGTTTAAAAATGGTTATCACTCTTAAAAATCCGACTAAATTAGCATTAACGGCTTATATAGACGAACTAAGACAAAGAGTTAATCCGGTCGAATTAATTGTCACACATACTAAACATAATAGTTAAACTCCTCTCGTAGGAGTTTTTTATTTTCGCCTTTTTGCTGACTGCTTTGGTACGAATTTGGCCAGTTCGGAAGCGTAGTTTCGGTGCCGTTTTG
>CAOSOP010000048.1 GCA_948525355.1 uncultured Bacilli bacterium
TTATTATATAGGAAATTGCACCCAAAACTACTATCCAAAAGTGTACATGGGTACTACTCAAACAGTCACATACTACTGGAACCACGACAACCAAAATGGCACCGTAACCGACCAAATTTACACGAAAAATATATGGCCAAAAAACTACCAGCAAGACTCACAAAAAGGCGAAGAACTTAGAATTATAAATGTGTGATTTATTTGTTAATGTTTCGGATTTGTGTACATAGAATAAATAATATTTAATATAAATATATATAATTATTATATATTAATTGTTTTATTATAAAATCATTTAATGCGAAAATATTAGACTTTTTTATCTTTTTTTAATAAAGTATTAATGGCACAAAATACTTTTTGTGCTAGGATGGAAAGGATTTATGAGAAAAAGATCTAAGTTTTTTACCTTTTTCTGTTTATCTGCTGTTACATTCTTAACTGGTTGTGGAGTGGGCAATGTATTATTCCCAGCTAATCGGCCAGATGTGAATGTATCAGATTTTGATGACCCTGAATTACAAAATAAATATATGGACAGAGTTTCTGAAGCTCCTGATACCATTAGTAATATAAATGATGTTCTATTTATGACGGCTGGAACATTGCGTGATTCTAAGTATTGGACATCTTTGGCAGAGGGTAAAGTTACCGCTAAGGTTGGTGGTATGATTCCATACGATCAACATGTTTTATCGAAAAGAACGATTAATGTAAGTGAAGAAGAAAGAGAGTGTTTCTTCCAAACGAATGCAATATCTGCTTTTGTTACTGCTGCTGAGCAGAGGTTTACTAACAAGAATTCTTGGCTCGTAAGGAAGGGCAAGAATCCAAAATTAAATAGTGCAGATTATACAAATTCTAAGATAATAGGTTATTCACAAAAGGGATATTTAAATGTTTATGGAAATACTCAAGATGGTTTATGTAACTATGTCTTAAACGATTTTTCTGTCTTAAATGGTGAATACAAAGGAATGGAAGATGATTTGTATATTTTTTATTATCAACTTGATCCAAAAATTGCAGGCGGTAGGTATATTCGTGAAGTTAAATACATGGCAAATGCATCCGATTATCCACTTTTTAAAAATGCTGAGTTGACAATTAAAATTGATAAGAATTATCGCGTACATGAATTAATAAGCAATGACATATATAATGTCTCAATAATGAATGGATTGGATTGTAATTCAAAGATTGTTGATAAATTCACTTATTATGAATCAAACATTAGTATTCCGGAAAAAGAAGATTTTAAAGAAATGTTTGGTGTTGTTAATAATGAAGGTGATGTGGTTAATGAAAAACAAGCTATGGATTATCTTCAGGATGCTGCCGAGCCTTTCTTGTCTAGCAAGAATCCAATTAATATAGAAGTTGACTTAAATATGGAAGGAAACAAACTTCCAATATTCGTGTCTTTGGATTTAAATAAGCAAATTGCAAAAGTATCTTTGGATGATAAAGTGCTTATTTATTATTTCAATAACAAAGCGTATCTATATGCTGGTGACAAACTTAATTTTGTTGTTGATAAAGATCAACTGCTTGAAGCAGTTGAATTGTTTATTCCTGGTTTTTCAATAAACAATATTTCTTTAGAAAAACTTTTGAATTCAAGCTTGATTCAAAATATGATGGGAAATATTGATATGGTTAAAACAAATAATTCAGTTATTTTAAATATTGAAGCTGAAGGAATGCTAGTTAAAATGAATTTAGATTTGAATTCTAATGATAAAGCTTCGTTTTCTAATATTGAATTTAGTAAACTTGATGACTTTTTAAGTTTAAATGGTAAAGTTAGTTTTAATGTTAATGAACATAAATTTATTGATATGCCAACTGATTTAAATGAAATAAATAATTTGACAAGTTTTGCTACAGCATTAAATGAATATATTGTGAACAAGAGGTTTAAAGGAAACATAAATGCTAAAGTCAGTGATGAACTAAGCATTAATGGAAGTTTTGCTTTTGATTTAAGTACTATTAATCAAGGTAGTATAAATTTAGATTTAACATATAAAGGAGAAGTTATAAGCCTAGAGTTTGTTCTTTTTAACAATAATATATATCTTTTGGTAAATGATGTAACTGTTAAGTTATCAATTGATGAAGTTAAGAGTTTAATTAAAAATATATTTTCGCATTTGGATTTATCAAATTCTTCTAGCAGTATAGATTCTTTATTGAGTTGTTTTGATTTATCAAATCTTTATGGTGATTTAGAAAAAATAAATTCTTCAATTAATCACATTATGTTTGAAGATGATTGTTTCGACATATCTATAGGACTAGATTCGGTTTCAATTGGTTCGGATGTCAATATAAAACATGTTTTTGAAACAAATGAATTTACATTTGATTATTCAGATATTGTAAAAATAAATGTTATACCAGGAGATGTGTTATCTTTAACTATTCCAAATAAGGTAGATGTCGGTTATGACCACTTAAACAATTTAATGAATTCCATCTTTAGTTTTATAGATGAAAAGAAATTTGAATTGAATGGAAGCGTGTTATTATCAGAGAATGATCGCATTGATATAAAGGCTTTAATTGATTTAAATACTAAAGAATTAAGTGGATCGATATCATTTAGTCTATTAAATATGCAAGGAAAGATTAAGTTTGCTTATAGTGATAATCAAATATTATTCTATATTTCAGATGAAATTAAAGCAAAATTAACACCTGAAGAAATGATTCAACTATACGATAAGTTAAAAGAAATATTGAATCAAAAAATCGACTTATCTAAGTTAAGTCTTCCTAAACTTGATCCAAATGAGATTAAGATAGGCGATTTATTGAAATGTATTACTTTGAATAAGAATTCGTTGAATGTTGATTTGGATTTTGGAATCTTAGGTTTACCAGTTTTAAGTGATAAAAATGTCAAGATTGAATACAATTATGACTTGAACCAAATTGATATTAAATATGATGAAAGTTTATTTAGTCTAAAACTTAATACGAACATTGCTGTTGAAGTTATTGATAGTAAGGGTGCAATGGGTTATAGTGAAATAGAAGGAATTATCGATAGTATTTATAATTTAGCTTCTAGCACAACATCATTTGATATCAACTTAAATATTAACAATAAGTCTTACACTGCAAACTATAAAACCGATGGTACAAGCATTTCTTTATACTTGCCATTAAGCGAAACAGAGTATATTCATATTTATTATGAAGGAAATGATTTATTCTTCATTGATGCGCTAGGATTGAAACTTAGTGGTAGCAAAACTTCTATGCTTAAAGTATTAAATAATGCATTTGATGCTTATAAGGATAAGTTAGATATTAGTGTTGTTGGAAAACTTATGGATTTAATTTCTGTTGAATCAGGCAATGAATACAAGATCAACATTAATAATGCGATTAAGAAGTTTGACTATAATGAGCAGTCATTATTGCTAGTAGTAGATAAATATAGCATTGAAGTTTCGTTTAATAATGATGAATTTGTAACTATTAAATCAAATGATTTTACGGCTACATTTATTAAGAATCAATCAAATGCAATACCAGAATTTAACAAATTAGATTGTGTTGATTTGTCTGAGTTAGAAAAAGTTAGTTTAGCAACATATCTAGATATTTATATGTTCTTAAATTCTAAATCGTATAGTTTGAATCTCAATGGTGTTAAGTTTAATTTAGGTGGTAACCAATACAGCATTTCTGGTCGAGCTATAATTGATTTAGTCAATAAAGCAATTAGTTTTGAAGGAACTCTTTCAGATGGTGTTGAAACATCTAATTTATCTGTTGTTTTCATCGATAAAACTTTCTATATTGATTTGAATAATGGAAATATGTTGTTAAAAGTCAGTCTAGATGAACTGACATCACTTATTCCTTCTGATGGATTTGATAGTGCTAGTAATATTGATTTATCTAATATTATTAGAAGTGTTCTTTCGTCAATGAAGAGTCTTTCAGTCACTGATAATTCAATAAATATTGGATTTAAAAACACTGATTATAATGTTGAAGGCTATATTAAATATATAAATGAGTATGGTCTTGTAATTAACTGCAACTATGGTGAAGTGAGTATTTCTTCTTCAAGTTATGGAGTTGAAATAAATGATTTAAATAATGAATATGTTTCACTAACAACACTACTAAGTTATGGTAAAGAATTGCAAGGATATAGTAAACTTCAAGGTTCAATTGAGGTAAGTACATATATAACAAAGCTAGGTAAAATAGATATTATAGGATCAGTAGGTATTGATACAAATAATAAACTAAATCTTGAGTTTAATTTAGCAATATCTAACAGCGATTTCTTTGTCAATGTAAATATTAAAAAGATTGGAATGGACTATTATATTGATTTAGGAAATTTAAAGATTAAGCTAAACAATGATGAACTCTTTAACCTTATCTTTAAAATAAATGATACATTTAATCTAGGACTTGATGAAGAGAGTGTTATGAATTTCAAGCATTTAATCGAGAGCGCAAGTACTGGAAACATCAATGAATTGCTTGGCCTAATATTTAATAATGATGGTGGTTCAAATGGCAATTCACCTTTATCATTAGATGCTTTCACTGGAATTAATTTAGTTAAAGTTATCAATAGCTTAAAGTTAGACGCAAATAATTTGAGTCTTTCATTACCATTAAGCAATGTAATTGCTGAATTAGGAAATATCGACATCAGTTTAAGAAGAACCGCTGATGGTGAAAGTGACTTGGATAAATTTGTTTTAAACATTGATGGTGATTCATCCTTAAAGAATGTCTACTTGGAATTTAATAATTCACTTATAGTTTCAACTCCAAGCTATGCCAGCACTGCTTATATTTATTATAATGAATTAGTTAATATAATTGAAAAATCAACTGATTTAATGAATACGATTAGTAAGAAACAATTTGCCTTATCGGTTGATGGAAATGTTAAATCAGATGGTGTTATTACATATTCATATAAGGCTAATCTTTCACTTGATATAAGCGATACTAAGAATATAAAAATGAAATTTAATGCTGAAGTTATCGGTCCACAAAACACTGGTAATGCATTAAGTTATCGAATTAATGGTTCAATGGTCGATAACACGCTCTATATGACTTATAATGAAAACTTAAACATTCAGATGGATATTAAGCAAATGCTCCAATTAGTCAGATATCTGACTGAACTGCTTCATATTAATTCTGACTTAATCAGTGGAATACTTGATGGAGTTACTGAAGGATTAGGTGGTGGTGTATTTGATAATGTTATACCTGACATGTCTTCTTTAAATATCGATATCAATAAGTTTATTCATAGTCTCAGTGTAGAAAAGTCTGAGGAAACTGGTCTACTAGGTGCTTTAAATCTTATGCTTAACTGCGAAGATATTTATGCTAATATGTCCGGATTCAATCCAAATCTCGATAAAGATGGAAATATTATAAGCACAACGAATACAGTGCTCAATGCTTCGATTAACACAGAAAATGGCTATATTAGTGAAATTAATATTTCTAATGTATATGCTTCGCTATCAGAAATATTTAGTATTAATGTCATATTTGATAACAGCATATATAATTCTGAAATAGTAGATTTAGGTATTAATGTTCCAAGTGACACTTCTATTTATTATAACTTTAACGACATTACACCACTAGTTAAAATGTTTGTAAATACTGCTAACATTGCCTCATATGACCTTATAGGTGAGTTATTCTTCACCCTCTATTTAAAGGTTGGCTCAATAAATCTTGGTAGTGTCTTAGGAACAAAAAATATTCCTATCAGAGTTCAAATAGAATTAGATGAAAATTCTATTCCTAATGTTCATGTAACGATAAATTGTAATAAGGCCGTGTCTTACTTATTCATTATAGTGTTTGCTAAAGGCACTATCGATATTTACTATACTGGTAAAACGCAAGAGTTGTATATTAGACGAGATGGTGAATACAAGTATTATGGTATTGCAGAACTTCAAGATAATGATAAACTTTGTGAAATGATTAATTTCATTATGAAACCTTCTAGTATGGTTTCTGATCAGATTAAGAAAAACATGAATGGTGGATTTGTTGTCAATAACCCAATTAAGTTTGAAAACATCTTGAATCAATATGAGTCAACATATAGCAATAACATTTATAACTATCATTTGAATATATCAGGTTCAACATTATTAAAAGAGAATCTCGATAATATTGATCTAAAGATTGAAACAATTCATTCTAGTTATGAAAAAGATAATGAAGCTATAAGCGTTGATTATCTAAAGAAAATTGATGTAGAAACTATACTTATGAATATGCTAAAAATAAGAGTTAATGGAAGTTTGGAAAACATTTATTCAGACAAAATGTACACTAGTGTTCCAGTAGAAATTCCTGCCGGAATGCTTGAAAATAAAACAGGTTGGTAAGTTATACTGGCCTGTTTTATTTTGATTTTAAAACTTGAATGAACTATTGTTATAAACGTAACAAACACGTTATCTCCAAAAAAGTGTAATATTTCTAATTTCTTATCTCCAAAAAAATGTAATATTTGTTGATTATTTAACTAGAAAGCAATATAATAACAATAGGGAAGGAGCTTTTATGAAAAGAAAAATATATCAAGATTTACTAGATTGGAAAACTTCTGATGATAGAAAACCATTAGTATTACAAGGTGCAAGGCAAGTTGGTAAAACATATATTGTAAATTTATTTGGTATTAATGAATATTCTAATGTTGCTTATTTCAACTTTGAACAAGAAAAAAATTTAAAAGATTTTTTTAATCCACTTGATCCTAAAAAAATTATAAGTAAACTTGGAATGCATAAAAGAAAAGAAATTTTACCTGGACATACACTTATTATTTTTGATGAAATTCAAGCATGTCCAGAAGCATTGACTTCACTTAAATATTTTTGTGAAGAAGCGAAAGAGTATCATATCATTGCAACTGGTTCGCTATTGGGTGTTTCGGTGAATAGAGAACAACATTCTTTTCCAGTTGGCAAAGTTCAGTTTCTAACGATGTATCCAATGGATTTTGAAGAGTTTTTGTTTGCTAATAATGAATATAATAAAGCTTTAATCGAAGAAATTCGCTTTCATTATAATGAAAATACTCCTTTAGATGCTCCTTTACATAATGATGCGATGGATTTATATAAACAGTATTTATATATTGGTGGAATGCCAGAGGTTGTAGACTTATTTACTAGAACAGGGAATTATGATTTGGTAAGAGTTAAGCAAAATGAAATAATAGAGTCATATTTTGGCGATATGAGCAAATACAATAAGGCTACAGAAATTCCTAAGGTAAGGCTTATATATAAAAATATATCTACGCAACTTGCAAAAGAGAACAAAAAGTTCCAATATAAATTAGTAAAATCAGGTGGAAGAGCTTCTTTATTTGAGGATGCTGTTGAGTGGTTATGTTTAGCAGGAATTGCTAATCAATTATATAAATTAAAAGATATCGCATTACCTCTTAATGCTCATAAATCATTAACTGATTTTAAGTTTTATATGAATGATGTTGGATTATGTTCTGCCAGTCAAAATGTTTTAATAGAAGATATTTTGTTAGATAAAAATGGTTTTGAATTTAAAGGTGGACTTACTGAAAACTATGTAAATAATCAATTAATCACAAATAAGTTTGAATCTTATTATTGGACTAGTAAATATGATGCAGAAATAGATTTTATAACTAGAATAGGACAAGATATAATTCCAATCGAAGTTAAGTCTAATGATAATACAAAATCTAAAAGCTTAAACGAATATAACAAAACTTTTAATCCAGCATATTCAATAAGAATTTCAGCAAAGAATTTTGGATATGAGAATAATATTAAGTCTATTCCTCTCTATGCTGTATTTTGCATTAATAAAGAAAACAATATGTTATAAAATTCTTTTTATCATATAACTATGAAGAGAATGATAATTTAATTAATAGAAGTATTTTATCGCTATTGTTGGCTTCGCCTTTTTGCGGCTTCACTTCGGGCCAAATTTCGGGGTATTTTTC
>CAOSOP010000049.1 GCA_948525355.1 uncultured Bacilli bacterium
GTCTCCAGGAGAGACGTCCTCAACGGTGGTGTGGGGCTGGTGGGTGAGACAATGGTTTTTAAATGTATTGTTTAAATAAATAATTAAATATAAAGAGTATTCTTTTGCGTTTAGCAAATAATATTGGTAAAATTTAATGCGGAGGTTTTAAATGAATAAGTTTATTATTGATATTGGAAATTCTAATACTAAAATATATAGCTTAGATAATAAATCTTTCATGTCATTTGAAAACTGTGATTTAGTTGGAATAGAAAAATATTTTAAAGAGATTGGTGACTGTGAAGTATATATATCATATGTTAATAGTAAGCCATTAAACTATATTAAAAGTCTTCTTTCTTCTAGTAAATGTAGTATGAGAATATTTGATAAACATCAAATGATGGAGTTTATTAAAAAAAATGAGCAATACAAAATAGATAATATTGATATCTTGGGTGCCGATTTATTTGCTGACATTATTTCGGGTAGTGGTTTTATTGATGAGATCATTATTGATCTAGGAACGGCAACAAAAATATTAGTTATTAATAGAAAAAATGAATTCCTTGGTGCTACAATATTTCCGGGATTAAAAACTTGTCTTAAAGCTTTGAATTCTTCTGCGGAAAAAATCGAGCTGCATGATTTAAAAATACCAGATAGGTTGATATCATTAAAGACAGATGAGTGTGTTAATTCTGGTGCAATTTATGGGACGGCGATTATGATTGAGGAGTATGTAAAACTTATTATTAAAGAAAGAGAACTTAATAACGTGAGAATCGTTCTTACTGGTGGTTTTTCTTCTTTAATTGATAGTGCCTATAATAAACTTGCAGTCAGTAAATGGTATGAAATTGATAGCCTACGAACTATCAAAGGAATTAAAAGAGGGTTTGGTTTATGAATAAAAAATTACATCATAGAATATTCTTGATATCTTTATATGCTATATATACTGCACTAATATTTGTTCTAACATTTGTTCCATTTGTTGGATTTATTAGTTTAGGTATTGTATCGATGACAACGATTCATATTGCAGTACTTGTATTTTGTTATTTAACTGACTGGAAGAGTTCTATAGTCTTTGGCGCAATATTTGGATTTGCTTCATTAATTAGAGTGCTAACAAGTCCTGCGGGTGTGTTTGATTATTGCTTTGTAAATCCAATGGTTTCAATAGTTCCAAGAATTATTTTTGCTGTGATTGCTGGGTTGCTTTTTCAATTAGTAAAAAAGAACAAAAATTTAGGTGTTAAAATAGTGTTGGTTGTAATCATATCTATTGTGTCAACGTTTATCCACTCTATCCTTGTATTAGGAATGTGTGGTGTGTTTTATTTTGCAAAGCTGAACGAGGCATATTTAGAAAATGGTGGATTCTGGGTTGTAATGGGTTCAACACTGCTTTTAAATACTCTGCCAGAAATGGGATTGGCTGGACTTTTAGTTAGCCCAGTTGGAATATCTTTGGAAGGAGTATATAATAGAGTTTCATTAGGAAGGATGGCGCAAAATGAAAGATAGATTTAAAGATTTGGTTAAGCCTTATTTAAAAGAGGCAAAAAAAGAATTGATAGAGTTTTTATCTATTAATTCTATATATGACGAGGAGTCAAGCGAAGAATCTGCCCCATTTGGAAGAGGGGTTGAGGAAGCCCTCAATTACATTGCTAAATTGGGTGAGAAGTTTGGTTTTAATGTCGATAGATGTGATAATTATTGTACTGAGTTATCATATGGTGAAGGTCAACTTGTTGATGTCTATGCTCATGTCGACGTTGTACCTGTTTCAAAAAACTGGAAGACAGATCCTTTTAAACCTGAAATCATCGATGGAAATGTTTATGCTCGTGGCGCAACAGATGATAAAGGTCCTGGACTTGCAACTTTATTTGCTGCTAAGGCATTATTAGACAATGATATGATTAAAGGATATAAGCTGAGACTTATATTTGGTGGAAACGAGGAAAGAGGAAGTCTTTGTTTGCATCATTATTTTAATGAAATGAAAAAGGAATATCCTTCATATGGTTTTTCACCTGATGCAGATTTCCCTATGATTTATGCTGAAAAGAGCATATATGGTTTTAAAGTTGTTATAAGAAATAAATCTCTTAAACCACTTCCTGTGTTTTCTTGTGGCGAAGCTGGCAACATCGTTATTGGTGAATGTGAGTTTAAGTTACCTGAAAACCTTGACGGCATTGAAGAAGTAATAAATGATTATAGAAAAGAACATCCTGAAGTAACTATTACTTATAGAAATAGAATGGTTCATGTTTTTGGCAAACCAGTTCATGGATCAACTCCATGGCTTGGAGTTAACGCCGGACTTCACGCATTAAATATCTTAGGAAAGCTTGGTTGGGAGACGTCACATATATTTGATGCGTTAAATTCTGGAAAGGGTGAACAATTTGGTGGAGATTATGTATCTTCAGTATTTGATTGCAGCAGTTACTGTGTTGGGTTTGTTAAAAGTGATGGTGAAAAGCTTTTTATTGATATTAATGCTCGCGTTCCAGAAGATGTTGAGGCAAAGGATATTGCCCACAAGTTAACCACTGCATTATCGGGTCCAGTTGAAATAAAGAGCATGAGCAAGGGATTTGTAATGGATCCAAAATCCGAATTGGTTAAAACTCTTCTTAAGGTTTATCAAGAAGAAACTGGTGATATGACAAGCAGGCCAATGGCAATTGGTGGAGGTACTTATGCTCGCGAGAGCAAAAACACAATAGCATTTGGACCAACTTTTATTGGAAGAGATTATAGAATTCATCAAGACGATGAATTTATAAGTGTTGAAGATTATGAAGCTTTAATTTCTATCTATGCTCATACTATATTTGCACTAGGAGAACTTTGTAAGGAGTAGAAAATGCGTTTAAGGCATAAAAAATGGCAAGAAGGGATGATTGAAGATAATGAAGATATTGCTTTACAGGAATTAAGTGATGAATTAATATCTTCAATTACTGATTTAGAAATTGGTTCTGGAAGAGGACAGTTTTTAATCGACCTTGCAAAAAAGAATCCAAAGAGAAACTATTTAGGTGTTGAGATAAATAGGACAGCTTTTGCGATTGCAGTAAAAAAACTTGTTAATGAAGAACAAAAACTTACTAATGTTCAGTATTTGAATATGCCTATAGATGATGTATTGCCAAAACTTAGACTAGAATCTCTAGATAATATTTATTTAAACTTTTCGGACCCATGGCCGAAGAAAAGACATAATCGTAGAAGACTTACTTATCCGACTCGATTAATGCAATATTTAAATCTACTTAAAAAGGATGGAAAAATTTTATTTAAAACAGATAATCCAATATTGTTTGAAGCTAGTGTTGAATATTTTTTAAGTATAGAAGAGCTTAAAACAAGTATTGATAGAGATTATCAGTTAACTGAGGATGATTGTTTAACTGAATATGAAAAAAAGTTTAGAGAACGAGGGGTTAAAATATGCAAGATAATAGCCAAAAAGAAGTAACCCAATTGAGTTTATTTTATAATCATCGCTGTTTTGAAGATATTTTATTGCTTGTTGCCGATGAATCAGCAACGCCAAATAAAATAGAAGAATATGATAATGTTATTGTATTAAAAGAAGATGAAAGAATAGTTGGAATTAATATAATTAATAGTTTGGACTTTGTTAAACTAAGGGCCAATGGATTGGTACATTCTTTAAATAAAGCTTTGGCCACATGTTTGGAAGTTATAATTAAGGATTACAGCGGATATATAGTAAATATTGTCGAAAACACATATATATTAGGAAAAATAATAGATGTTAAAGGTGATAGTTATTTAGTTGAAATAGGGGAAAACTTGCCTGTATTAGCAAAATCATTTATCGATGATGTAGAATTAGGTGATTATGTTGAGATTGTCTATAAAGAAACAAGAATACCAACAGGGCATAAAGCATACCACTATTTGAAAGGATCTGCTGATTATTTAATTACAGCTACAAAGTTAGATAAAGATAAATGTGGTACAATTTTGTATCAAGCAAAAGTGAGGTGAAGTATATGCTAGAATTAGAAGAGAAGGAACAAAAAAGAATTAAAAGATTAACGAATAAGACATTCCAATTTGATAAACGATTCAAAGAAGGATATTATTCTGCTAATTATTTCTTAAAAACGAGAAAGATTGTTGAGGAAAATATACCCAATCAAGAATGTACAATGCAGTTTTTTCAAAGAGAAGATAATGTAATGCTTTGTGGCATTGATGAAGTTATTGCTTTAGTTAAAACATTTGCTAATAACCCTAATGATTTGAAAATTTTAGCATTAAATGATGGAGATATGATTAATGCTAATGAACCGGTTTTAAAGATAACTGGTAGATATGAAGACTTTGGTTTTTTAGAATCTGCTATTGATGGCATTCTAGCTAGAAGGACATCTGTTGCAACAAATGCGTATAGAGTTTTAAAAGTTACTAATGGAAAGAAAGTTTTAAATATGGCTGATAGACAAGATGATCCTTATAATCAATCAGGTGATGGATATGCAGCATACATAGCTGGAATGAGATTGTTTTCAACTGATGCATGTGGAAAGTGGACTGGATTAACAGGAAAAGGAACGATGCCACACGCTCTGATTCAATTGTGTGATGGCGATATAATAAAGGCAAGTGAATGCTATTTGAAAACTTATCCAAATGATCAGATTACAGCATTGATTGATTATAATAATGATGTTGTTAATGATACTTTAAAACTAGCAAGACATTTAAAGAATAAACTTGGTTGTGTTAGAGTTGATACATCAAAATCATTAATTGATCATTGGTTTGATGATAAAGATACAACTGGATTTGATCCACACGGAGTCTGCAAAGAACTTATTTTTGCTTTGCGCCAACAATTAGATGCTGAAGGATTTAATCATGTTAAAATTTGTGTATCATCAAGTTTTGACGCAAAAAAGATTAAAGACTTTGAAGATAATAAAGTTCCTGTAGATATATATGGTGTTGGTACATCATTATTAAAGATTAATGTTGGTTTTACTGGAGATTTAGTAAAACTTAATGGAAAAGATCAGGCAAAAGAAGGAAGATATGATATTCCTTCTGATAGACTTGAAATAGTAGAATGATTGAAAAAAAGAGCTCAAGAGTATACGGCGGCGGGCTACGGATTCATGCAGGCGTGGAATTCATCATCGGCTGCATATAGCATATTCCAGCTTTATTTAGCATACAACTCCAAAAGTAAATTAGAAGTTGTTTCCAGTTTGATAAATAGTAATTATGCTTAATATACTATTTATGTTAAACGCAAAAACGAAAAAGACTAATCTTTTAAACAACCGATTGGTATAACTAGAACTCCATCTTCTCTGCGATAACCATAACTAGTACCAGTTATAATTATTTTTAAGTCTGGAAGTCTTATTTTTCCACCTTTTTCTTTTGAATTGTGTTCATTTATAAGTGATTCCACCATACAAAGATGTTTAGCAGCTTTATCAATTTCAAAATCACCTAGTTTAAATTCGATTAGAGCATATCTTCCATCTTCTAAGTGAAGTACGCAATCGACTTCAAGATCATATCTATCGCGATAATAGGATATTGTTCCATTACTAGTTTGAGAATATATTTTTAAATCTCTAATGCATAATGATTCAAATAAAAAACCTAATGTTTTAAAATCGTTTTTAAAATAGTCTGGTGATAAACCTAGTGCGGCAACAGCAATGGATGGATCTACAAAATTCCTTTTTTTACCACTTCTTATGCTTGATTTACTTCTTATAGCAGGACACCAAGCGTTTAAATCTTCAATAATACATAAATCCTCTAGTGCCCTTATATATTCGTAGAAAGTTGATTTAGAAATATCATAATTTGCTTGAACATCTTGAAATATAGTTGTTGTGTCTGCTGTAGTGCATATATTCCTTGCGTATGATTGCATTATAGCACGAGCGATATTGCTATTTTTTGCTTTGTTATTTATATTTGCTATATCTACTGAATAAGTTTGCTTATATAATTCTTTTGCTACTAGTAGTTTTAATTCATTACTTGGTATGGAAAGTGATTTTGGCCAACCTCCAATACAAATAGAATTGATTATATCTAGAAAGCTCATAGAAGAATGACAACTAATTTCTTTATTTGGATTATCAAATAAATCTTTAAGACTTATTTGTCCGTTAGATTCCCCACTCTCAAATAAGCTTAATGGGTTCATGCGAATAGTAGCGATTCTTAGCGTGCCAGTATGAGAAGTATTAACTATTTTGGAACTTGAACCAGTTAAATAGTATGATCCAACATCATAAGGATGATCATCACAATCTTTTCTTATTGTTCCCCAAATTTTAGGAGCATCTTGCCACTCATCAAAAAGAATAGGTTTTGCATTTTGTAAAAACTGACTAGGTGATAAATTGGATATTAAAATATAGTTTTCTCTTTTTTCTTCATCTTGAAATTCTATTATTGTTTTGCACCTTTCTTTTGCCGTTGTGGTTTTTCCACATCCTTTTGGACCAATTATATTAACTGCGTTAAAAACTTTAGTTATTTTGTTTAAATAATCATCTACTATTCTTTTTTTATACATTCAGATTTCCTCCATTTAATATTATTTTATAGAGTTTAATTTTTAAAATCAATACTTTAGTGGACACTTTTGAGGCGTTTTAGTAGACACTTTTGAGGCAATTTAGTTGACACATTTGTGGTAAATGATAATAGTAGTGCGAATCTTGGAAAGAAATTTAGAAGTTTTTTATGCGATTGTTCGTTTTAGAAATGATATACTATTTATGCTACTAGTTTTAATACAGAAATCAAGTTTAACAAAATGCACCCTACACTACTAAATGGCAAACTATGTAGTAATAAGAATAGTTTATATTGATTCTCTTAAGCGAGCATATTATTAGGAGGTGTTTATGTTGACGCAAAGTTTTATAGAAAAGGTTCATAATGCCTTTGATGAATTAAATTATCATGAAACCAAGTGTTTGGATTCGGAACAGTTTTGTAAAGCGGCAGCGAAAACAATAGCACACTGCAAAGAATTATCCGACGCGGTATGTGCAGTTAGTATGTTCCAATTTTGCGTAAAAAAGTGGTCCAAAATCGAACGATTGTTCGAGCGTAAACTTCAAGTTTTCAATGAAATTAAATATGAAGGAAACACTTTAATTTCTCTTGTTCCTACTGATGATGCAATTGGTACATACTATATAACGAATGGCGTATACAGAAAAGCAAAAAAACTATTTGTTGCAACTGCTTTATTTCCTGAACAAATATTCTCTAGCAGTTTTGAAAATGGTTGTTTTAGGTTTTTTGAAGAGGGAAAGTATTATATAAAATATTCTAAAATGTCGTTGAAAATGAAGCTATTTGATAATAATGATGAATGCTTATGTAATATTAATTTGAGCAATAATTTTTATATATTATTAGAAAATAATATTACTTCTTACGAAATTATCGTTTATGAAGACTGTGTTGGTATATACAAGAAATCCTACATTGATAGTTTGAATGACATTGATGATGCTGAACTTGATTATTTGATTGCAGATATAGAATGGGATGCTCTTGAAAAGAACTCTGAACTTGGTGTGGCAAAGTTAAATGTTTATGAGCCTGAACAAGATGTGGAATTGTTTATGCTGTTTGCTTCTTCTATATTATTACTATTTCATAGATATATGGATGAAAGGAAAGCAATGGCATACTTCGTTATGAATCATTATAATCAATGAACTTAAGAATAATATAAGAGTTTTTTTATTGTTGTTTAGTTACTCACCC
>CAOSOP010000050.1:0-7610 GCA_948525355.1 uncultured Bacilli bacterium
CTCCTCCTCCGCCTACGGCTACGGATTCGGGAGCGGTGTAGGAAGTGGGGGCGAGCTCAATTATTTACGAAGTAACCAGTCCGCAATGTCGATGATTCTAATCCCCTCGTATTGATATTCAATGTACTTTGTTCTTGTTAAAAGTATTTTGGGATAAGCATCTTTGATTCTTAATAAGGAATCAACTTCTCTTTTGAAAGTTGATTCATCGGAAATATTATCAGACACTTGTATATACAGTTTTTCGTTTCGTTTAATCGCGACAAAGTCAATTTCTTTTTTATAAAGAGTTCCAACATATACCTCATATCCTCTTCTTAGTAATTCTATTGCCACAATGTTCTCTATGCATCTTCCAAAATCTAAATCTTTTGTTCCAAGTTTTGCGTATCTAAATGATGTATCTACCAAATAGTATTTACTATTTGAAGAAAGGTATTTTTTTCCTTGGATATCATATCTTTTAATTTCGTAAAAAGAGAAGGCATTACATAAATAGGTTATATACATACCAACTGTTTTGTGATTAATAAGACTATTATTTTTTGAGAGTTCAGAAGATATTTTTCTATATGAAGATAAATTTGATATATTGTTCATTAGGTAGTTGATTATTCTATCCATCAGTTCTGCGTTTCTTATTTTGTATTTTTGCTTAATATCTTTAACAACTAATGTTAAAAATACATTATTAAGATAATCATATTTGTCTTCAATATTTTTATACAAATATGAACCAGACATCCCACCTTCAAAAATATATTTATCGAAAGCTATGTATTGATCAGTGTATTGGAAATATTCACAGTATTCAGTAAAAGAAAATGGAAAAATTTTTATTTCAAAAGTTCTTCCAGTAAAAAGAGTTGCCAAATCACTTGACAATAAAAATGCATTTGAACCAGTAATGTATAAATCAAATTTTTCTAAAGCGTGTAAACCATTTATAGCTTTTTCGAATCCTTCACTCATTTGTACTTCATCAATTAGAACGAAATTATGAACATTTGGTTTGTACTTGTTTTTTACATATTCATATAAATCATGGTAGTTCATTAATTTTTCATATTCAGGAAGATTAAAATTGATATGAATTATATTAGAGTCATGAATGGCCTGTTGTATATAGTTTTTGAATGATTCAAGAAGTTTTGATTTTCCCGATCGTCTAATACCAGTTATTATTTTAATATCAGGTGTTCCGATAACATTTATTAGGCGGTTTAGATAATTCTCTCTTAATATTAGTTTCATTTTATTCCTTCCATTTTAAGTATTATAAACATTTTATTTCCCGAAAATAACTTTTTTTCATTTTTGGGAAATAGAAACGTTATGTGGTTATCAACGCTTCGCCTTTTTGCTGGGTCGTTTATGGGCCAATTTTCCGGTATTTTTATGTCGCTTCCCGCGTACGTTTGTGTGTCCGAAATCCAGTTGATTCCAGTAGTTTGAATAGTAGCTAAATACAGTTTCGGGTAGTATCTTTCTGGTCTTGTGTTAGAACTATATCCATACATTCCGAGTGCTGAATTAAGGACATTTAGCGAGGAAACAACTTCTAATTTGCTTAATGGATTGCTTCCTTGGTTAATCTGCAACATGCTATATGTTGCCGACTCTACTATCCGTGGTGAGAAGGAACAATATCCTACTGATGTGTACCCGTATCTTAGTGGCTCGCCCCCACTTCCTATTCCGCCACCTTCGCTCGTCCCTGACGGGTCTCGCTCGGTGGCGGAATAGGAAGTGGGGGTGAGACAAATTATTTTTTTGCTAATTCAAGCAGTCTTTCGTAAATCGTTTAAAAAAATCTTTTGTTCTTCTTCCGTAAGTTTGGCAACATTAGGTTCGCCGTAAAAGATAATTTTCATTTTGCATAACTCCCAAAAATAGTTTTGATTTGCGCTTACAATAAAAGTTGTACATAAAATGCTTCCAATTTGGAAGTGGTACAAAATGGGGTTATAGTGGGTACTTTCGGCAATACACGAAAGGTATTCGGGGGTATTGTGGATATAATACAGCAGTATAACAGCGGTTTTTATTGCATGATTAAAATAAGACTTTTCCGCTTTACTTGTTATCAAGACAAGCACCCGCCATAGTGCCTTTTTGTCTTTTCACGGCGCTATATGGTTGAAAAACTGCGTAGTTTGTGCTAAAATATTTTTGCCCAACAAGAGCGATAAACAGTAATTTATAAGGATACTTAAAATGGAATACATAAAACTTACACTTGATAATTTAGAAAATGAACATATATGCTGTGCCATATCTAACAATAAAGATGTGCAAGTAGCAAGTAAAAAAGCGTGGCTCAAAGATAGGTTAAACGATGGTTTAGTCTTTTTAAAATCTGTCGAGCGCGGTAAATGTTTTATAGAGTATATTCCTGCCGAAAACGCTTGGTGTTCTATCGAAGCAAGTGGTTATATGCACATAAATTGCTTTTGGGTTTCGGGTTCATTTAAGGGACACGGCTATGCTAACGATTTATTGAACGCTTGTATTGCCGATGCAAAAGCGCAAGGCAAACACGGCATAACCGTAATATCTTCGCCAAAGAAAATGCCGTTTTTGTCCGACCCGAAATATCTTGCATATAAAGGCTTTAAGGTTGCAGATAAAGCCGACCCGAATTTTACGTTACTGTATTTGCCGTTTGACGATAATGCATCCGTTCCGCAATTCAAGGCTTGTGTCAAAACTACGAAAATAGATAAAAGCGGTTTTGTAATCTATTACACGCACGGCTGTCCTTTTACGGCAAAATATGTTCCTATTGTAGAAAGTTTTGCCAAAGAGAAAGGCATACCGTTTGAGAGCGTATTTATAGACAGTAAAGAGAAAGCACAAAACGCACCTATGGCGTGGACGAATTATGCCGTTTTCTATAACGGAAATTATGTTACAAACGAAATACAAAACGAAAAGAAATTTATGGAACTTGTTGAGCGATTTAGCAAATAATTCCGTTGAAAATAAATTACAATTTATTGCTGCATGGAAAATCAAGAAGCGCCTCAGACATTAAAGTCTATGTCTATAAGAAAATTTGCTTGTTGTCCTAATTGTTCAATGGTACTAATACAAGCAGAAGCAATGAAAAATGCCGTTATACGGTGTCCAAATTGCAAGCGCAAAGTATTTATCGAGATAAACAACGGTAGAGTTGTTACAAAAGTATATGAGAGTTCATAAGCATAAACATTGAATAAAAAACACCGACCTAAATTGATTGGTTTAATTTAGATCGGTATTGGTGGTGGGGGCGAGATTTTTCGCTTGACAAATAAAATAATCAGTGTGATAATTTAATAGTTCGTTTAACGAACTAACTATTTATTAATTGAGGTGTGTTTATGGATAATGAAAACATCAAATTAGGACTTGAACTAAGATTGACCTTACAAGCGTTCGATAAAAGAGTTGAAAAAAGTTTCTTTTCCTTTAATCATCCAGAATTGAAGAAGATGAATATGTTTATACTAAATTTTTTGTTTAAGAATAGTAATAGAGATGTATTTCAAAAGGATATAGAACGTCATTTTAATTATCGTAAGAGTTCTGTGTCCGACCACTTATCTGTTCTGGAAAACTGTGGTTGCATTATCAGAGAGTCTAATTCTTCAGATGGTCGTTATAGAAAAATAGTTATAACTGATAAAGGAAGAGAACTGTGCAAGGAGTTTAATTTAGAGTTGCAGAAGATTGAAGAGGAGCTTCGCGTTAAGCTTAGCAAAGAAAAAATTAGTGAAATTGTTCTTAATTTAGGAAAGATTAGAAAATGTTTATTGGGGGATTAATATGATAAAATTGCTTAGTAAATCGATTAGAGAATATAAAAAATATGCTTTATTAACACCTTTGATGATGGTGTTAGAAGTATTAATGGAAAGTTTTATTATTTTCATAGGTAAAGATTTGGTTAATTTAATGCAAGAATTGAATCCTGATATGAAAAGTGTTTTATTATATGGATTACTTCTTGTTGTGCTTGCCACTTGCTCATTATTATTTGGAATTGGTGGTGCTGTTTTTGGTGCAAGAGCTTCGACAGGATTTTCAAAGAATCTACGCCATGATTTATTTAAGAAGATTCAAGAATTCTCTTTTAGTAATATAGATAGTTTTAAAACTTCCTCTTTAGTTACACGTTTGACAACAGATGTACAGATGTGTCAGATGGCATTCCAAATGATTCTTAGAATAGTGATTCGCTGCCCATTAAGTTTAATAATGGCTATTATAATGGGATTTATGATTAATTATGAATTGGCATTTATATATATATTTATACTTCCGCTTTTAGGTTTTGCGTTATTCCTTATCGTAAGAGTTACTATGAGAATATTTAGAGTTGCATTTACAAAGTATGATGATTTAAATAATTCTATACAAGAGAATATTAAGGGAATAAGAGTTGTAAAGGCATATGTTAGAGAGGATTATGAAAAAGTAAAATTTGGCAAGGCTTCTGACGATATGCAGAAAAACTTCCTCCGAGCTGAAAGGATAATATCTTTAAACAATCCTATAATGCAGTTTTTCATTCATTTAGCGATTCTTCTTTTGTGTTATTTTGGAAGTAAAACTGCTATAACTCATCATTTCTTAGTTTTTCCTGGAACAATAGATTTTAAAGTTGGTGATATATCTAGTCTAAATATGTATGGATTGGATATTCTTTCTTCAATGATGATGCTCGCTATGATATTTGTAACATTGAGCATGTCTTTAGAATCTGCGCATCGTATTAAGGAAGTTATGCTTACTCAATCAAGTATTAAAAACCCTGAAAATCCTTTAATGGAAGTTAAAAATGGTGATGTAGTTTTCGATAATGTTAGTTTTAAATATAAAGTTAATGGTCGAAAAAATGTTTTGGAAAGTATTAATCTAAAAATTGAGTCTGGTCAAACTATAGGAGTTATTGGATCTACAGGTAGTGGAAAATCTTCTTTAGTTAATCTTATATCAAGATTATATGACACTACAGAAGGTTCAGTTATTGTTGGCGGAGAAGATGTCAGAAAGTATGATTTAGAAGTTTTAAGAAATAACATCGCTGTAGTATTACAAAAGAACTTATTATTCAGTGGAACTATAAAAGAAAACCTTCGCTGGGGTGATAAAAATGCAACTGATGAAGAAATGATCAAGGCATGCCAAACGGCATGTGCTGATGAGTTTATTAAAGCTTTCCCCGATGGATATGATACTTATATTGAACAGGGTGGTAGCAATGTCAGTGGTGGACAAAGACAAAGATTATGTATTGCACGAGCACTTTTGAAAAAACCTAAGATCTTAATTTTAGACGATTCGACTAGTGCTGTAGATACTAAAACTGATGCAGTAATAAGAAAGGGCCTTAAGGAAAATAATCCAGAAATTACTAAGATTATTATTGCACAAAGAGTTAATTCAGTTATGGATGCTGATAAAATAGTGATTATGAATGATGGTCACATTGATGCAGTGGGAAAACATGATGAACTTCTTAAATCAAATAAGATTTATCAAGAAGTTTATTATTCTCAAAATAGGGTTGGTGATGAAGATGAAAGGTAATATTAAAACTGCAACTGGTCATTATGCTAATGTTAAAGGACAAACCTTTAAGAATATTGGCCGTATATTAAAGGAACTATGGCATTTCGCACATTTCCGATTAATAGTATTGTTCATTTGCGTCATTCTTTCTTCCTTATCGCAGACAACTGGTGCTATATTTATGGCACAGATTATTAACAATGTCATTGAACCAGCTGTTTCAGGAGGACAAACTTTTACTGAAATGTCAAAAGTGTTAACGAAATACATTCTTATCATGGCATCAATTTATACTGTTGGATTAATTGCAAATATATTGTATACACAGTTGTTAGCTATTTTGGTCCAAAAGTTTTTGAACCATTTAAGAAAATTAACATTTGATAAAATGGAAAAACTTCCTATTAAGTATTTTGATACACACACGCATGGAGATATCATGTCAATTTATACAAATGATATCGACGCTATAAGAGAATTTGTTTCTTCTTCACTTATATCGGTTGTTTCAAGTGGATCTATCATCATAGCTCTTATATTTATAATGATGATCTATTCCATTTATCTCGCACTCATCGTTTTTGTTGCAGCTTTCTTTATGGTTTTTGTATCTAAGAAGTATGGAACACGCGCGAGCAAATACTTTGTTAAGCAACAAAAGGCTATAGGTAATGTCGAAGGATTTGTTGAAGAAGCGATGATAGGAATGAAGGTCATTAAAGTCTTCTGTCACGAAGAAGAAATAATTGAAGAATTTGATAAAAGAAATGACTATTTAAAAACATGTTCTACTAAAGCAAATACCAATGGTAATATTCTAGGTCCTGTAGTAGGTAACATAGGAAACATCTTATATGCTATTGTTGCTGTTCTTGGTGTTACATTAGTAATTCAAAAAGTCCCTAATCTTACACTTATTGGACTCATTGAGTTTGAAATAGGATATGTTGTTTCATTTTTAGGAATGGCTCGTCAATTCACTCGTAATATAAATAATATATCTATGCAAACCAACTCCATTGTTATGGGCTCTGCTGGTGCATCTAGAGTATACGATTTACTTGGAGAAGAAGATGAGTGTGATGAAGGATATGTAACATTAACTAATGCAAAATATGATGAATCAAATAATCTTGTTGAGTGCAAAGAAAAAACTGGAATATGGGTTTGGAAAAAAGTTGTTGATGGTAAAACAGAATTAATCAAACTTTGCGGTGATATAAGAATGAATGGCGTTTATTTTTCTTACGATGGAAATAAAACAATATTAAAGGATATTAACCTCTATGCTTTCCCAGGACAAAGAGTTGCGTTTGTTGGTGCAACTGGTGCTGGTAAAACAACGATCACTAATTTAATAAACCGTTTCTATGACATTCAAGAAGGTGAGATAACTTATGATGGTATAGATATAAAGAATATTAAAAAAGATGATTTAAGAAAGAGTTTAAGCATTGTACTACAAGATACAAACTTGTTTACTGGAACAGTTAAAGATAACATAAAGTATGGTAAGTTAGATGCGACAGATGAAGAAGTGTATAATGCCGCAAAAACAGCAAATGCTTATGACTTCATCATGCGTTTGCCAAATGGATTTGACACAATGCTTGAATCTGATGGTGCTAATTTGTCACAAGGTCAAAGACAATTGCTATCAATTGCACGTGCGGCCATAGCCGATGCTCCAGTTATGATAATGGATGAGGCAACTTCCTCCATTGACACAAGAACAGAAGCATTGGTACAAGAGGGTACAAACAAGTTGATGATGGGTAGAACCGTTTTCTTCATTGCACATCGTTTATCTACAGTTAAAAAATGCGATGTTATAATGGTGTTAGAAAATGGTGTAATTATCGAAAGAGGAAATCATCAAGAGTTGATTGATAAAAAAGGAAAGTATTATCAGCTTTATACTGGTGTATTTGAATTGGATTAATCGAGCATTGTGAAACAGCTGTAATAAGCTGTTTCTTTTTTATCTCACCTCCCCTTCACACCGCACCCACCCCGAGAGCGCTGCCCCGGGCAGCGGCCGAGGCGGCGTT
>CAOSOP010000050.1:7620-7803 GCA_948525355.1 uncultured Bacilli bacterium
CTATATGCTTGTTGATGCTTCAAGTACTGATTACTCGCCCCCTCCAACGCCACCCACCTCGTTGAGGACGCCGCGCCAGGCGGCGGACGAAATGAGGTGGGTGGCGGAGGAGGGGGGGAGCCACTAAGATACTCATTAACTTCAAGAGGATTTATGGCATTTGGTCCGTGGAATGACCCAGAG
>CAOSOP010000051.1 GCA_948525355.1 uncultured Bacilli bacterium
CAAAGGTGTATTTAGGTACTGTTCAAACCACCGCAACCAGCTGGAACTACGACTCACAAACCTACGCCGGAAGCATCATAAAAAAGCCGGAAAATTGGCCCGAAAAGAAGTCGCAAAAAGGCGAAGCGAACTAATTCTTTAAGTAGTATTACTTAGATATTCATTTAATTAACTGCTGTTTTTTATCTTTTATGATAATTTTCTTTATCTTTTTTTTATAAGTAGTATAATGTTCTCGAGGTGTTTAATATGATTAATAATAAAAAAACGGCTATATTAGTAGTTGATATGCTCAATGATTTTGTAACTGGAGCATTAAAATGTGATAGAGGTTTAGCTATTGTTCCACAGACGGCAAAATTATTAAAGGCTGCTCATGAAAACGGAGTTAAAGTTATATTCTGTAATGATGCTCATATAAAGGGTATAGATCATGAACTTAAATTATGGGGTGAGCATGCAATGGCAGGAACTGAAGGAGCTAAGGTCATTCCTGAATTAGAAGTTTCTGAGAGTGATTATATTGTTCCTAAGCGTCGTTACAGTGGATTCTTTCATACTGATTTAGACTTATTGTTAAATGAATTAGGAGTCGATACATTAATAATGACTGGACTACATACGCATATGTGTGTAAGGCACACAACGGCAGATGCTTATCAGTTAGGATATAATATCATTGTTGCTAGTGATGCCACCAATTCATTTACTGAAGAAGACTATGTGTCTGGACTAAAATACTTGAAAGAAGTCTATGATGCAAAAATTTGTACAGTTGATGAATTAATAAAAGAAATGAAATAGTTTTTAATGAGTCATCTCATGGTTAATAGCTATGTGATGACTTTTTTTATTTGAATATTTAATTGTATTACAATTTGTATGATTTTATTTTTTAAATCTTTAGCAAAAGAAAAATATTAAGGAAGCAATCTATAAATCGATAGTATGGATTGGTAGTGTTGGTATTTGAATATTATAATAAATATTTAATAATAATTATTTATATTATATGATTAAAGTGATAGAATTAAGGTATGACTAATAAATTTTTGCACTTAAAAGCTCTTCAGCGCATAATCGATGAGCAAAAAGATTTTCAAGTTGTATTAGAAAGATTAGAAAAAAGCATGAATTTGTCTAATGAAATGCTTTCTTCTTTTAGGCACTGTGTTTTAGGAACTCTAAGGCACTTTTATGCTTTGCAATATGAAGTAGAAACAGCAATGCCTGATTTGATAGATAATTCTGATATTCAGTATTTAATGATTCTTGCGTTATTTGATATAAGGTATAGAAAGAAAGAAATTGCTTTATACCAAGTTATTGATCAAGTTAATGAAACTATTGATTACATGGATATTGATTTTGATAAAGAGTATATTGGTGAAAGACTTGATTATTTAAGCAAAAACAATCTTCTCAATAAGTATAAGTTGGAGAAGGTTCATGATAATAGTAGTTTTGAAGATTTATGTAGATATTATGAAATAATTTTTAATATACCAGTGTGGTTGCTCAAAGAGTTGCTTAATGATTTGGGTGATGATAAATGCATGAGGATTTTAAAAAGTAGTTTGAAGTCTGGACATAAGTATTTATGTTCTAACAAGTTACTTTCTGGCAAAGATAAGTTTAATAGTGATAAGAGATTTACTGCAATTGATTTTGATAGTTCTATGTATGAATATAAAAATGGTCCAGTTGTTAAACTTGATGAAGTTATTAACGGTGAACTCTTTGTTTTGGATTTATCTTTAGCTTATCTAGCATCTAAAATAAAAGTTTATGAGGGAAATAGCATTCTCTATGTAAGTGAAGTGTATTCTTCTTTACCTTGTAAGATTGCTATTGATGGTAGTTTTAAACATGTCAAAGTTGATTGTTTGTTTGATTTAGAAAAGGACTATGCTCGTCTTAAAAATTTGAACAATAGATTAGACATTAAAAATATAAAATCATATATCGGAAATGTCGATATAATGCTTACATATAGTGAATACGAAAACTATGATACGGTCATTATAAATCCTCTTTCTTCTTCTTTAGGACAGATAGGTCGTAGACCAGATATTTTATTAACTTTAAGTGAAAAAGATGTAGGATTCTATGGAAGACAGGATTTGAAAAGATTAATTGAGGCAAGTAAGTTTGTCTGCAAGGGTGGAGATTTGATTTATTTTGTTCCAACTTATACAAAAAAAGAAACAACTGATGTCATAAATAAGTTTTTAGCTACGAAAAATGATTTTGTTCTTGATTCATCTTATTTGCTATTACCAGATGAATATAATTCAGATGGTTTGTTTTATGCGTTGCTAAAGAGGAGGGGTTGAAATGATACTTAGAAATTTGTATGGGTTTACCCTTGAAGAATTAGAAACTGAAATGGAAGCTTTAGGACAAAAAAAGTATAGAGCAAAGCAAATTTTTAGTTGGTTATATGTTAAAAATGTATCGAAAATAGACGATATGAGCGATATATCATTAAAATTTAGAGAAGTATTGAAAGAAAAATTTTGTTTAGTTAAACCTAGTATCTTTGTTAAAAAAGAATCTATCGATGGAACGATTAAACTTTTACTAAAATTATGTGATGACCACAGAATTGAAACTGTATTGATGCCTTATAATTATGGCAATGCAGTATGTATATCTACTCAGGTTGGCTGTAATATGGGATGCGCTTTTTGTGCTTCAGGCCTTCTTAAGTGCAATAGAAATTTAAGTGTTGCTGAGCTTGTTGGGCAAGTCATAGTAATAAATGATATTTTAAGAAATGAAGGAAAAAAACCAATTAGTCATGTGGTTTTAATGGGAACAGGGGAACCGTTTAATAACTATGATTCTGTAATGAGATTCATAAAAATTATCAATTCTCAGTTTGGGTTATCTATTGGAGCACGTCATATTACAGTTTCAACTTCGGGAGTTATACCAGGAATTCTTAAATATGGAAAAGAAGGATTGCAGATAAATCTTGCAATCTCTTTGCACGCACCTAACGATACATTAAGACAAAAAATTATGCCGATTGCTAAGGCTTATCCGTTAGATAAACTAATGGATGCTATAAAACAGTATTCGATAGATTCTAATGGTCGAAGAGTTACATTTGAATATTTATTGATAGATGGATTTAACGATGGCGAAGAATGTTGCAACGAATTGATTAAATTAATTAAACCAACATTTGGATATGTAAATCTTATACCTTATAATGAAGTTATGGAAAATAAGTTTAAACGACCGAGTAATATAAAAATTCATAGGTTTCATGATAAACTAATGAAGTGTGGTATAAAAACTACTATTAGAAAAGAGTTTGGAGCCGACATTGAAGCGGCATGTGGACAGTTGAGGGCAAAATATGCAAGTAAGAGTTAAAGGAGCGACATTGACAGATATCGGATTGGTTCGCAATAAGAATGAAGATGCGGCTAGCATTTTTATTAGTGAAAATTATTCCATTGCAATGGTAGCTGATGGTATCGGAGGTCATCGTAAAGGTGAAGTTGCTAGTGATACTACAATAAGTATGATCAGTGAACATATGATGAATAATACTAAGGAGTATTCTTTAAATCGTGTTAAGAAAATAATTAAGGCAGCTATTAAGGATGCTAACAAAGAGATTAATCGTTTAAGTGTTAAGCCAGAGTATTTAAATATGGGAACTACTCTTGTTTTGGCTGTTGTATTAGAAGATCAAACATATATCACAAATATTGGTGACTCTAGATTATATACATATAAATCAGGAAAGGGATTGTCTAAAGTAACTGTTGATCAAACTTATGTAGAATATATGGTACAAACTGGAAAGATGACAAGAGAAGAAGCAAAAGTCTCTCCTCAAAAAAATGTACTTCTTAATGCCATTGGTATTAACCCAAGTGTTTATTATGATGAATATATAATCGATAATGACTATGATGCACTACTTTTATGTTCAGATGGATTATATAATATGGTTGAGGAAGATGAGATGGCGTGTGTTTTAGAAGAGCACCTACGAAGTGATGAGAAATGTCGTAAATTAGTTGATTTAGCCAATGCACATGGTGGATTAGATAATATAGGTATTAGCTTAGTGGAGGTCAAATAATGGAAATTAAAGATTTAATTGATGATCGATATAAGATAATTAGAATACTTGGTGAAGGCGGAATGGCAACTGTTTATTTGGCCGAAGATATTATTTCTGGAAAAGAGGTTGCTGTTAAGATTATTAAAGAAGAAACGATGAAAAATCCTGTCAATCTAACAAGATTTGAAAGAGAGGCGAGGGCGGCTGCTTCTTTAAATCATCAAAATATTGTTCGCGTTATAAACCTTGGTACACATAAGGGAAGACCATATATGGTTAATGAGTTTATTAAAGGAAAAACTCTTCGTGATACTTTAAATATACGTGGAAAGTTCTCTTTTATGGAAGCGTGCGACATAATGTATCAATTATGTAGCGCTGTGCTATTTGCACATCAACACGGAGTTATTCATCGCGACATCAAGCCGCAAAATGTTTTTATCTCGGTTGATGGAACAATTAAACTTGGAGATTTTGGAATAGCGACTTTTCGAAACGGAGCACATGTGACAAGAAGCGAAGTTGTCGTTGGAAGCGTACATTATTTAGCACCAGAGATTTCTCAAGGAAATCCGGCAACACCTCAAAGTGATATCTATTCTTTAGGAATAACATTCTTTGAATTAATTACAGGACGAGTCCCGTTCGATGATGAATCAGCTCTAACTGTTGCTTTAAAACATATAAAAGATAAATTTCCTTCAATTAAAAAGTATAATCCAAAAACACCTATGGTTATTGAAAAGATAATTCTTAAGGCATGTTCAAAAATACCACTAGATAGGTATAGATCTGTTTTTGATATGAGAAAAGATATTGAAAAAATCCTTCATAACCCTGATTCAATAAAAGAGAAAAAAGGATTCTTCGCTCGCTTATTCTCGCGCAAGAAATAAAGTATGAACGGAATATTAATTAGTGGTAATAAGAGAGGATATATTGCTCTTTTAGAAACAGGTGAAAAGGTATTGGTCGTTCCACGCAAGTCTTTGATATATCAAAAAGGACCTTTATATGTTGGAGATTATGTCATTATTGATAGTGAAAATAGTATTGTAGATTTTAGGGATAGAATTAATTCATTAATCAGACCGAAAATAGCTAATGTCACATATGGTGCAGTAGTATCATCAACGATCGAACCATATTTTTCATCTTTTTTATTAGAAAAATATCTGACTTATTTAATATTTTGCGGTGTTACACCACTAATTTTATTTACTAAGACCGATCGATTGAATAAAGAAGAAATGAAAAAAATAGAGCAATATGCTAAGTATTATAAACAATTAGGTTTTTCTTCATATATTCTTTCAACGAAAAAAAGCGAGACATTTGATAATCTTAGAGAAGATTTAAGAGGAAAAACAACAGTCTTTATGGGACAGACTGGAGCTGGTAAAAGTTCGGCAATAAATGCTATCGATTCTTCCTATAATAGAGAGATTGGTGAATATTCTAAGGCATTGGGAAGAGGAAAACATAAAACCAAAGAAGTAATTCTCTTGCCGTTTGATGATGGGTTGATCGGAGATACTCCTGGATTTTCTTCGCTTGAGCTTCCAATGACTTTAAGCGAAGTTGCTAATTCATTCCCAGGATTTAAAGGGCTTAATCTAGATTGTTATTATTCTGATTGTTTGCATTTAACGGAGACTAAATGCAAAGTTAAAGAGTATTTAAAAGAAGGAAAAATAAGTGAAGAATCTTATGCTAATTATAAAAAACTGATTGAACAGTTAAATGAAAGGAAGAAAATATGAAAAAGAAAATTATAGTAGCTCCATCAATCCTTGCTGCAGATTTTTTAAATTTGGAAACAGAATTGAATCGATTAGTAGAAGGTGATATTAAATGGCTACATTATGATGTTATGGATGGTCATTTTGTACCCAATATATCTTTTGGAAAAGAAATATTAAAACAAATAAAAAGAAAATATGATTTCTATTATGACGTCCATATTATGGTTACTAATCCTGAACATGCGGCGAAGGAATTAATTGAAGCTGGTGCAGATTTAATAACTTTTCATTATGAGGCTTGTGAAAATCCAAAATCTACTATAGAAACTATTAAATCATTAAGTGAAGATATTAGCGTAGGCATGAGTATTAAACCATATACTTCAGTTGATGAAATAGTGCAGTATCTTCCTTATCTTGATCTAGTTTTAGTTATGAGTGTTGAACCTGGTGCTGGAGGACAAAAATTTGATATTGAAGCATTAGACAAAATTGAACAATTACGCAGTATAATTGATGAAGAGGGATATGATTGCTTGATCGAAGTTGATGGTGGAATTAATGACCTGACAGGAAGTGATTCTGTTATGGCAGGAGCAGATATTTTAGTTGCAGGAACTTATATATTTAAAAGTTTTGATGTTAAAGAGGCTGTTGAAAAGATATATGAAAATCTTGAGTTGGAAGATGATGAATAGATTATTTTTCCGACTTGTTTATTGAAGTATTTATATTATTAACCTTTATAGTTTTATTATCTATAAATATAACTCTTTCGTGTTTAATATCATAAACAGGTTCTTTGCTTTCAATTTTTTTCTTTCTTCTTTCACTTAAAAGGATATTGAAATAGAATGATATAAAGAAAATATAAGCTACAACAAACACTAATAATAAAAGGATTATTACTGAAGTTAGTGGACCGTAAATAGATGACATACGTGAAAAAGAATATTTCAAATAAGCAGAGTAGACCAACACACAAATTATTAGTGATATGGTACAAATAATAGCGCCGGGTATAATATTCTTTACTGCTTCTTTCTTTTTAGGCGCCACTTTAAAAAGGAAAAGAATTAAAATGAAAATTATTAAACCTATTATTAAATATTTGAAAAATGCACTTAACATTATATTAAGTCTTTGTTCGACGACTGTAGAGAAAACTGCGTAAACAATAAGACTTAATGAAGTTAATATTATGAATACAAAGGTAATTAGAATAGACCTGCTTTTTCTTTTAAGAAAACTAATTTCCTTATCGCTAATTCCATAGAATGTGTTGCTAAATCTAGCAAAGCATTCAACTCCTCTTGAAGCAACATAAATGGATGCAATAATAGAAATAATTAATGTAATGTAATCAGTCATATTAATTGTTTTTACATATGAAACGAAGCTTTCTACCATATCTTCTGGAAGTATTTCTAAAGAATTCAACAATGAGATTATAGCATCAGTATAGTTGTTTGAATAAAATGACAAAATCATAAAGACTATTGAAATAAGAGGAATAAATGAAATTATCAAATAAAATGTCAAAGAAGCGGGCATAAAAAAATTTCCATTAAGTTGAAATAACTCCTTAAAAAAATTATAGATTTCCGACAGTTTCCTAAATTTTGATTTTTTAAGTTTAAAGTCCATAGTATTATTATATATTCTATCAATCAATTTTACTATTATTAAAAGAAATATATGTTAACATATTTTTAAATGTGACAAGTTTGCTTCGCCTTTTTGTGACACGTTCAAGGGCCAAATCGACGGGTAATTTATGGTATGTTGGATGTCCATATTCCATTCTTTTGATGTGCTTTGTAGCGTACCGATGTAGACCTTTGGATTGTACTTTTGCGTACGATTTCCACTGTTATA
>CAOSOP010000052.1 GCA_948525355.1 uncultured Bacilli bacterium
CCGCCTTCGCTCGTCCCCACAGGGACTCGCTCGGCGGTGGAGGAGGAAGTGGGGGTGAGCAAATAAAAAGTGATAATAACTATTAATTATTACCACTATTAATCTTTAATTAATCAATCTTAACAATCTTGACTGAATAAGGTTTAGCAACTGCAATTTGCACAGTCTCTCCAACTCTATGACCAAGCAAAGCTTTTGCCATTGGTGAGTTATTGGAAATTATTCCATGAATTGGGTCAGCCTCTACAGATCCTCTAATCTGATATGTTGCAACCTTATGTGTTTCTAAATTTTCAACTGTTACATTGCTACCTGCTTGGACATTGTTAGTTTGACTTGTTGATCCTTCAATAACAACACCTTCATCAAGCATCTTTTGAATTTTTTTGATTTCGCTCTCAACTTCCGCTTGTCTAGCTCTTGCAGCATCATAATCAGCGTTTTCACTTAAGTCACCTTGTGCACGTGCAACTTTTAATTCTTCAATAACTTGTGGACGAACTTCATGTATTAATCTGTCTAGTTCATCCTCTAACTTCTTTTTACCATCTTTGGTTAAAATTATTTCTTCTGCCATTTTTTCACCTCAAAACTTATTATATTATAATTGATAAACATCATAAATAAAATAGAAATTTATCTTCAAGCGATATTTATTGTTATTTCCTCGTCAGTAATGCTTTCAACACTAATAGAATACTGTAAAAATGTATCATCGTTAAATTTATAATTTTCTAAGGTGTCTGCTTCATAGAACAAATCTGAATTATCAGCAATAGTGCCATTAATCATGCCCGATGTGTTTTTAGAAATTAATTCAACTAAATTATAATCGTTGAATGAATACTTCTCTGAGTTATTAGCGATAAGACCTAAATAGCAAGAGTCGCTTTTTTTATAGTACTTTAAGTTAAAATCATATTTTCCGTTCCAAGTATTATAGCCAGAAAACGAGTTTTCACTAATATAGCCAGCACGAGCATCTACATGTATGATTCTCAATCCATTTTCGCTATACATTTTAGGATACCCTTCTTTATAGCTGCTGTTACTATCTTTATAGTTAATATCTGTAGGTGTATAGTATTCTAACATTAGATATTCACAGAATGGTGTTCCATTATAGTTATATGCAAGGATTATACAATCACCAGTTGTTTGAAATTTTTTAAGTTTATATGTTCCTTTGTCTGAAATAACTCTAGGCTCTACCCAATCTAATAAATACTTTGAAAAAGCATTATGATCGCCTATATTAAAGTCCATCATATCTAAAGCCCCTAAAGGAGCATCAGGAATATCATCATAGGAATAATAATCATCAAGTCCTAGAATATGACCAGTTTCATGGATAAAGGTATGCGCATCAGGTTTTTCATAACTTCCTTCGTTAAAAAAATCATAACTTGCCCATGCATAGGTGCCAACCTTATATTTCTTTTTTTTCTGTTCTCTAGAAGATGTAGTTGTATATGCCCATAGCAAGTCACTGCTTACATCATAGTCTTCTGAATAAACGAGCCACAAAGCATCAATTTTTCCATCTCCATTTTGATCATAAGCTGATAAATCCATCTTCTTTTCCAGCTTCGATATACACTCTTCAGCTAATTGATTGGTTATTGCTACTGGACTCTGTCCTTTTTCAACCAATGTATTATAGTAAATTGATTCACGATTTAAAGTTACTACTTCAGTCACTTCTCCAGTAATTTTTAATTTACCATAACTGGATTTATAATAATACGAACTTACACTCTCCCATCCAGTTTCTTCACTGCTTCCAAAAAAGCCTTTTTCCAAAGCAGTTAATTCATTGTCATAAGTAAAAGTATTTAAAGAAGAATCACCATAACTTTTTTTCGAATTAAGAAAATTAACAGGTACGACTAAAATCTTTTGTTCACCTAAACTATTTAATGCTTCTATTCCCGAATTAGATAAAATAGCTTGATTATCTAGATTGCTTTTAAAGACCAATGTACCATCTTCTTGCCAATGTGAAACAACTTCCAAATTGGTCTCTACTGCCCTTGAACTCAAAAAACATGAAGTTAATAAAAACGGGGAAAGAAGAAATGGTATTATACAGTATTTTCTATCACTCTTTTTCATTTTTCAAATCTCTCTTCATCAATTGATCATAGGCCTCCGTTGGCTTTATTTTATTTGTCATTATGTCATTAACTATTTCACATATAGGCATTTCAACTTTAAGTTCTTTCGCCATTTCTGTTATAACTTGAGCAGTGTTAATACCCTCAACAATAGTCTTGTTGTTTTTTAAAAACTCCTCTGCTGAATTTGCTTTACCAATAGAATATCCCGCTTGGAAATTGCGGCTGAACAAAGAGTTACAAGTGACCTCTAAATCGCCTATACCAGCAAGACCTGAGAATGTATCACTTTTGCCACCCATCTTTAATCCAAATCTTTTCATTTCCGCAAGACCTCGTGTCATAAGTGCTGCGCGCGCATTATCACCAAAATTAAGTCCCTTCATTATTCCTGACGCAATGGCGATAGCGTTCTTGATAGCCGAAGCATATTCTGCACCTATCTCATCATCGTTTGTATAAACTCTAAAAAACGAATTTGAAAAAGCTTTTTGCACTAATTCCGCTTCTTTCAAATCAACAGAAGTAGCAGTAATTAAAGTAACACAGCCCTTAACAACCTCTTCGGCATGACTTGGACCTATTAGAGAAACTATTTCATATCTTTTATCTTCGTCAAAAGATTCACGAAGAACTTCAGACATTCTTTTGTGAGTCTTAAGTTCAAATCCTTTAGCTCCAGTTATAATATGCACCTTCTTAGTTAAAAGTTTATTAGCTTCTACAGCAACATTTCTAATAGCAAAAGTTGGAACTGTCATAACAATAGCCTCAGCCCCATCTAGTGCCTCTTTTAAATCTGTCGTCGAATGCATATTATGCGGAAGCTCAACTTCATTCCCAAAATATCTTGTTAAACGATGATTATTATTAATATCATCACTTAATTCTTTTTCTATTCCCCATAAAACAACATCATGATTATTATCGAGAAGAACTCTTCCTAGAGCAGTTCCCCAAGCACCATTACCTAAAATTGCAAACTTCATTACATTACCTCCTTAGTCTTTGTTCTTAAAACTATATCGATTGGAGTATTTTTTATATTAAACGACTCCCGAATAACATTTTCTAAATACCTCTGATAAGAAAAATGCATAAACTTTTGATTATTTACAAATAAAACAAATGTTGGTGGACAAGCTTTAACTTGTGATGCATAACTTATCTTTATTCTTCCACCATTAAAGTCTGGTGCTTGATTTCTTAATTGTGCCTCAATTATTATTTCATTTAATATAGAAGTTGGAACACGACGGCTATAATCCTCATAGCATTTATCGATTTCCTTAAATATCGCCTTTATATTGCTTTTAGTCAAAGCCGATACATAAACAATAGGAGCATAATCTAAAAACTTATAGTGTGCACGAATTTCTTTAGAATACTCAATTTGTGCATTCTGTTCGTGAGAATGTAGATCCCATTTATTTACAACAATGATTACAGGTTTTTTCTGTTCTATCGCGAGCCCCACAACATGCTTATCCTGCTCAACAATACCTTGATAGGCATCCATTAAAAGCAGAACAACATCTGAGCGGTTGACAGCATCCATAAGTCTAAGAGAAGCATATTTATCAACCATCTCTACGATTTTACCGCGTTTTTTTAATCCAGCAGTATCGACTATAACATAATTGGTGTCATTATATTTAAACTGCGTATCTATTGCATCTCGTGTTGTGCCAGCAATCGGTGAAACAATAGTTCTCTCTTCTCCAATAATCGCATTAAAAAGCGAAGACTTTCCCACATTTGGTCGTCCAATTAGTGAAAAAGTAATGCAACCATTATATTTAGGTTTATCATGTGGATCAGGAAGCAACTCTATAATCTTATCTAATAAATCACCTATTCCAATACCATGTGTTGCAGATATTGGTATGACTTCCTTTATTCCAAAAGAATAGAACTCATATGTGTTAGCGAGTTTTTCGATTTCATCAATTTTATTAACAGCCAAAATCGTTGGCTTCTTTGCCTTTCGTAACAACTTCAAAACAGCTTCATCATCTTTAGATAAACCTCTTTGGCCATCGACCAAAAAAACAATAACATCAGCCTCTTCAATCGCTAGATTTACTTGTGACTTAATTTCCTTTTGAAATGGAACTTCTTCAGTTTCAACTCCACCTGTATCGATAATAGTAAAGCCTTGCCCCATCCATTCAACTTCATCATAGATTCTGTCCCTAGTTATTCCATATTCTTCTAAAACTATCGACTTTCTTTTTTTAATAACACGATTAAAAAGCGTCGATTTTCCTGTATTAGGCGTTCCAACTATCGCAACCTTGCCGCGCCAAATTATATCATCGTTCATTTAAACTCTCCAAATCATAGCCCTTATCTTTAACAACCTTCATTACAGCTTCAACCGCTTGATCGATTGTTAAATCAGAAGTATCCAAAATTATCGAATCACTTGCCGGCTTAAGTGGTGCAAATGTTCTGCTTGAATCAATAAAATCTCTTTTTCTAAGTTCAGCCTCAATATCTTCTAAACTGCACTTAATTCCATGCTGAAGATTTTCCTTGTGACGACGATATGCGCGAGTTTCAACTGAAGCCACTTGAAATATTTTAACATCAGCATCAGGTAAGACATATGTTCCAATATCTCTTCCATCCATGACAACTGATATGCTCGATGCCATTTTTCTTTGAAGTTCAACTAAATGCAATCTAATAGCTTTATAGGAAGCAACATAAGAAACATTTCCCGAAACTGCAGGTGTTCTAATCACTTGTGTCACATCTTCCTCATTTAAAATAACTTTTCCGTTCGGTTTTAAAATCAAATCAATTTGAGGTAATAACGCAACAACATCCTCCTCATTCTCAGGATTAACATTAGACTTAATTGCAAAATAAGTTATGGCACGATACATTGCACCTGTGTCAATGTAAGTGCACTTAAGTAATTTCGCAACTTTTTTTGCTACTGTTGATTTTCCAGCCGCTGCTGGACCATCGATTGCTACAACAATTTTTCTCATAAATGAATTACCCCCGCCATTACTAAAGCGATAATAACAATAGCAATAACAACACAAACTCCAATGATTATCCACATTAAAACTGTGTGATCAAAACTAATCTTTCGCTTAACTCTTTTTTCCTTAATTTTCTTATCAAGCTCCTGCTTTTGAAGTATCTCAGTATATGCTTCATGCTGCTTAATAATTTCATCCATAGTCAATGATAAAGTGTTCTTTTTTATATGGTCATCAGACACCTCTTCCTTTATTCCCGAATTAAAATCATCTTCATATTCTAAACTGTGTATAGGAATAATCGATTCTTCCTTGTGAATGGTTGGCGGCATCTTCTTTGGGTCGTCAAAACTATAAACGTCGATGTTTTCAATTTCTTCACGTAGTTTTTTATATTCATCAACTCTTGACTTATTTCCCATATAAAAACCTCATATATTATCTTACTTCTTTTTTAAACAAAAATAAAGCCCTTATTAAAAAATATATCATCATATTAAACAAATAAAAAACTAGCACATAGAATTCATCTATAATGCTAGTTAATTTCTTAATTAAAAATACTTAATATTTTTTAATTATCTATCATACCGACTAAGAACTCAACCTCATCTTCTCTTTTAAGTCTTGGGAAAAGTGGCTCTATAAGGCTGACCTCTTTATTATCACAATAGTTTGATAGACAAATATTTAAATGGTTTCTATCATCAGCAGCAACTTTTAAAGCATCTAATACTTTATCAGCCTTAGTAACTAAAACAGGCTTAAACATGATACTCATACACTTAACAACATCAGCAATTGTTGCTAAAACTTCATCAAGTTCAGCGCTCCTGCTCTCATCTTTAGCTAAAACCCATGGCGCTGTTTCATCAATATATTTATTTGCAATATCACCAATCAAGCAGACTTCGTGCATTGCTTTAGAAATATGATATGAATTAAAATGCTCAAAATAAAGTTTAATATGTTCGCTAATTTTTTCATTTGCTATGATAGTTTCTTGTTTTATCAACTTCTTTTTAGCGGGTATTTTAAAATTACGATACTTCTGTAACATGCCTAAAGTTCTATTGACTAAATTACCATAATTATTCACTAAATCAGCATTTATTCGATCGACAAATTGATTAGGTGTAAACTGTCCATCTTCACCAGTTTGTATTTCTGTTACAGAATAATATCTTAATGCATCAACGCTATACCGCTCAATTAATGGAAGTGGTGAAGGAGCATTACCTAGCGATTTAGACATTTTCACACCAGATCGAGTTATTAATAATCCATGTACATAAATAGTGTCGGGAAGTCTGATATTAAGTGCAAATAATATTATTGGCCAATAAATAGAATGGAATCTATTTATTTCACGACCTGCATACTGCAATATTTCAACATCCTTAGACCAATACTTTTTAAATAAACTATCATCACTAGAATTAAATCCCAATGCGGAAATATAGTTTAACAAAGCGTCAATCCAGACATAAACAACATGTTTAGGGTCAGATTTAACACTAACACCCCAATCAAACGAAGTCCTGGTTATACTTAGATCCTCTAGCCCAGGTTTAATAAAATTGTTATACATTTCATCAAATTTACCATCAGGAACAAATTCAGGATGTAATTTATAAAACTCCATTAATTGAGGAACATATTTTTTAACATTTAAAAAATAGCATTCCTCCTTGTCGCGGTGCACTTCTCTTCCACAATCAGGACAAATATGGTTTTCACCCACTTGATGATCAGTCCAAAAACTTTCACATGGTGTACAATACCATCCATCATAATAAGACTTATATATATCACCATTCTTTAATAAATACTCAAAAACCTTTTGCACACACTCAACATGTGAAGCATCGGTAGTTCTAATAAACTTACTATAGTCTATTTTCAATGCTTCCCAGTTTTCCTTAAATCCTTTAACAATTGAATCAACATATTCCTGTGGCTTCATATTATTTTCCAAAGCCTTTTGAGCTATTTTTTGGCCGTGTTCATCAGAGCCAGTTAAGAAAAAGACGTCGTACCCACATAACTTTTTATATCTAGCCATTGTATCAGCTAAAATAGAACAATAAGCATGACCAATATGTATCTTTCCTGAAGCATAATAAATTGGTGTTGTAACATAAAATTTCTTCATAAGCCCTCCAAATTATTCACAAAAGAAATAAAGCCTTCCGCGAAAGCAGGAAGGCAAAATTAAACTACTTCTTTTTTCCGTTAAGACCGTATTTCTTATTGAAACGATCAATAACACCATCATTGACAACCAAGCCAGACTTACCAGTATAGAATGAATGACATTTTGAACAAGTGTCAACTCTGATTTCCTTTAAGGTTGAACCAGTTTCAAATGTGTTACCACAAGTAATACATGTAACTTTAGTACGATGATATTCAGGTTGAATTCCTTTTTTCATATACACCTCCAATAACGCTTATTTTTACGCGCTATATAAGTATATATAATTTTATTTCAATATGCAATAAAAATTTATTCTAAGTGATTTTGTGTCATTAAGTGACTAGTTAATTGCAACTTCATACCATTTACCCAACTTCATCGATG
>CAOSOP010000053.1 GCA_948525355.1 uncultured Bacilli bacterium
ACCGGCATAAATTACCCCTCTATTTGGCCAGAAGTGAAGCCGCAAAAAGGCGAATAGTAAATAATAGTTATCATTAAACTTTATATATTAATATTATTGTGCTATCATTATAGCATTCGAGGTGAAATATGAAAAAAGTTGTTGAAAAGTTTTTAAAATATGTTTCTTATCCTACTAGTTCAGGAGCAGAACGTGAAGGAAAATGTTCTACAGATGGACAATACGTCTTAGGCAAAGAATTAATGAAAGAATTGAAGGACTTAGGCTTAACAGAGATTTCAATGAATGAACATGGAATCGTTAGGGCTGTATTAAAGGGAGAATATGAACCATCAATCGCTCTTTCCGCTCATATGGACACTTCTCCAGATGCTCGCGGTGATGGGATAAAAGCTAGAGTTGTCGAAAAATATGATGGATCCGACATTGAACTTTCGAAAAACATTGTTCTCTCTCCTATGGTATTTCCAACACTAAAAGAGCAAGTAGGTCATGATTTAATAGTTACTGATGGTACTACATTACTAGGCGGAGATGATAAAGCAGGTTTAGCGATAATAATGACTGCATTAGAAGAAGTGATTAATGAAAAACTTCCTCATCACTCTATCGAGGTTTTATTTACTACTGATGAAGAAATCGGAACTGGTGTCCATTACGTTGAAACTGATAAATTAGTTTCTAAGTTTGGATATACAGTCGATGGTGGTTGCAGCAAATACATAAGTAAATCAAACTTTAACGCAATAAATATGGAAGTTGAAATCACTGGTAGAAATGTCCATCCAGGTTCAGCAAAAGATAAAATGATAAATGCAATTACCATTGGTATGGAATTCGATAATTCTCTTCCTAAATATGAAAGACCTCAATACACCTGTGGCCGTGAAGGTTTTTACCACTTAAATGATTTTAACGGTTCATGTGAGAAAACAACGCTTGGGTATATAATTAGAGATTTCGATACAACTATTCTTGAACATAGAGTTGAGACAGTAGAAAAAATAAAGGAAGAAATCAATAAGAAGTATGGATATGAGGCAGTTAAAATAAGTCTTGATAGATGTTATAAAAACATGGAGGAAATAATAGATGCCATGCCTGAAGTAATCGATAGAGTTGTAAATGCTTATAAGGATTTAAATCTAGAATACGACTTTGAAGATATCAGAGGTGGAACAGATGGTGCTCAACTCTCATTTAGAGGATTGCCTTGTCCAAACTTAGGAACTGGAGACTATAATTGCCATGGAAGATTCGAGTATGTTTCTATAAACGAAATGCAAGATATGGTAAATGTAGTTAAAAAGATTATTGCTACAAAATAAAAAACAATCACAATAAAAAAACTGTTAAATATTCTTATTTATAAAGATATATTCAACAGTTTTTTATTATGCCCTTTTTGAAATGTTCACACTGCCACAATCTACGGAAGTGTTAATTTTGAACAAGGCATTTTCAACATTTCCACTAAAGTTATTTGTGCCAACGTGACAAGAGTTTTCATCACCCTTAGAATAGTCAATGTTATTACTTACTTTTACATCGATGTTTCCTACATTAACTTCAAGAAACAACTTATATGATTCACACGAATTGGATAGTTCATCAACATCAATTTTCAAACTACCTACATTAACAGAGTAATTCATTTTACTTTGCATTGTCAGGCTTTTTATATCTATTTCACCGCAGTTGAGCTGCATATCAACTTCTTTTCCAATGTTTTTCACATTAGATTTGATCAATCCAAAATTGAGTTTTACTTTAGTGACTCCAGTATACCAACTTGGAACATACACTTTTAAGACATTTCTTTTAATCGTAGTAACTGCCCCAAAACCTAGTAGTCCACTTCCAATATCAAGTTTTTTATTTCCAATATCTATTTTATTTATATCAAACGATGTGATATATCCAAAATTATGGATATAATTATATTCAACTTTCAAAATGTCATCATTTGTTTCCTCAAAATATATTTCTCCATCAGTAAGCGAGATATTTAATCCTTCAAACTCTTGTTCCTCATTAACTAAAAGTGTCTTGGTCTCATAAGTAATGCCCTCACTCATTGCATCCTTATAATTTCCACCTTGTAGAGCACCGATTCCCATTGTAACTCCACCAGCAACAGCACCAATACATGCTAGTATGCATACAAACTTTGATAACTTAGGCATTTTTTCCCACCTTTCTATGTCTTTTTACAAAGAATCTTCTAAATATAGATCTTAATGGTAACTCTATTATTAATATTGCAATTCCTGTTAAGAGCAATTCACCGCTAAAAAGAAGTATAAATGTTCCTAATCTCATGACTTTATTTGCTGTAAATGGGAAAAAGTTTCTAAACGAATTCGAACATAATGTAATATCATTGACGATAAAGGAAATAGCATAGGCAAGAATAAATGCACCAAACGCTGCTATTAACAACATGAATATAGTAAACAAGAAATTTGAAACAAATCCATGTCTACTTGCCACAGTATAACTATTAGCTTTCATTTCCTTATAATTATGTTTTGGATTAGATACTACTTCGATTTCAACTTTAGCAGGTTTTTCATTTTGTTTATTTAAAAGATCTTCTTGCATTTTTGCACGCTCCTCTTCTTCTTGCTTCAGCTTCTTTTTCAATAAATCCCTTTCCTCTTTAACCTTTTCAAGTTCATCATCCTTTCTTGAAGCCTCTTCTGCATACTTTTCTTGCTTCTTTAGCATTTCATTAATCTCTCGCTCGTAATTGCTTTTTTCTTCATCATTGAGTTTTGTCTTATTCTTTTTATGTTTACCAGATTTAAATAAAGAATCAGTAAAACCAACAATTGATTCGGAAATATAATCGACACCTCTTTTAAACTTTTGCCCAAACTTTTCTTTTTCAACAGTTCTTTTTTCTTCCTTGATTTCTTCTTTTGTTTCAGAATCATTATCATCTAAATAAGAACTGACCATTGATTTAGCAACTTCTTTAGGATCACCTAATTCTCTTATTATTTCATTATCACCATAGCCTTGATCCTTATAATCAGCAAATACTTCCTCAAAATACTGAATTATTTCTTTAGACTCCTTTTGTGGAAGTAAGTACAAGTATTTTTCTAATTCATTTAACCACATCTTTTGTGTCATATTATATTCCTCCGTTTGATTTTAAAATATATTGATAAGCCTTATTAAATTCTCTTATCTGTTCAATAAATTCATTTATATGCTCTTGCCCTTTATATGTAATCGCATAATACTTGCGCAATCGACCATCTTTTTCAATCGTTCTAGATTGCGCCTCCCCTTTTTCTACTAATCGTCTTAAGATAGGATATAATGTTGCTTCACTCATCTCTATATAAGGAGAGATGTCTTGAATAATCCTATATCCATAAGACTCTTTATTAGATATACAGGCGAGTACACATACTTCAAGCAAACCTCTTTTTAACTGTGCGTCCATACAATACCTCGCTACACATAGTATTATATGAAGCATACTATAGGCTGTCAATACTTTTTTTAAAAAATTTTTTTCTTCTTACAATCATAAATCTTTTGTTTACTTAATATTTTAATGCTATAATACTAAAAAAATAAAAAATGGAGTTGATGCAAAATGTTAGAATTAAAAAATATTAAAAAGGTATATCAAACAGATAAAACTCAAAAAGTTGAAGTATTTAATGACTTGAACATAACATTTGATGATTGTGGATTTACTGCAATCCTCGGACCATCTGGATGTGGAAAAACAACCATGCTCAATATTATCGGTGGACTAGATCGTTACACTGATGGCGATTTAATCGTCGATGGTGTTTCAACAAAAAAATTCAACCAAAGTGATTGGGATACTTATCGTAATAGAAGAATTGGTACAGTTTTTCAAAGCTATAACCTTATTCCACACTTATCACTTTTATCAAATGTTGAACTTGCAATGACTCTTTCTGGTTCAAGTCAACGCTACAGAAAAAAGAAATCAATAGAAGCTCTTAGATTGGTTGGACTAGAAAAGCTTATTAATAAAAAACCGAATCAACTCTCTGGTGGACAAATGCAAAGGGTTGCTATAGCAAGAGCTATAGTAAATGAGCCAAAAATAATTTTAGCCGATGAACCTACCGGAGCACTAGATAGCAAAACATCTATACAAGTAATGAATATCCTCAAGGACTTATCTAAAGATCATTTAATAGTTATCGTAACACATAATGAAGAATTAGCTAATCAATACGCAACAAGAATAATTAAAATGGTCGATGGTGAAATAACTTCGGACAAGAGAGTTGAAAAAAACGAAATAGTTGAAAACAAAGAAAATGTTAACATTAATACAACTATTGATTTAAACTCTGCTGATTTAACTTTAGTCGATACTTCGTTTGCAGATAAAGTCAATGATAACTTAATGAAAACAAAAGAAATAAAAAGAAAAAAGAAAAAGAGTTCAATGAGTTTTTTTACCGCTTTAAATATTTCTCTTCATAATATACTAACTAAAAAAGGACGTACAGCTTTAACTTCAATCGCAAGCAGTTTCGGTATTATCGGAGTTGCTATGGTTCTTTCGCTATCAAATGGCTTTGGAAACTATGTCGAAAGAACAGAAAGAGAATCGCTCTCACAATTTCCAATCAGTATTGAAAGAACTTCAATTACTGATACATTAACTTCTCAAATGAATAGCGGAAAAGATTTAGAACAATACCCTGATTCAAGTGATATCATTGTTCAAAAACCAACTTCCTCGCTGGTAAAACTTAATGATATAAACCAAGAATATATCGAATACATAAATAATGTCGACAAATCATTAGTAAGCTCTATTAAATATAACTACAGCATATCAATGAATCCTCTGACCCAAGACTCAAATGGAAATATTAAAATGCTTTCCACCGGATCAAGCTCATTGGTTAATTCATTGATGGGTGGTTCAGGATATTGGAGCGAACTCGTTGGTGATAAAGACTATATGCTAAGTCAATATGATATTATAGGAAAATATCCAGAAAACAGTAATGAACTTCTTATATCTGTCGATAAATACAATCGCGTATCATATAACACCATGAAGGCTCTTGGATACGATTTAGACATGGGACAAAACGATACTTCAAAAAAGTTTTCATTCGATGAAATAATAAATAAAGAGTTTAAAATCTATTCAAACGATGACTTGTTTGAAGAAGAAGTTAATGGACAAGATTTTGAAGGTAGGTTTTTAAAACCTGATGCCGACTTCTTTGAGTTAAGTGTTATCGCAAATAAAATACTAACGCTCAGTTCAAAACCAGAAGAGAATGCTAAAGAAAATGAATCATTAATGCTAAAATTTTTAGCAAAATTTGATTTACAATCTTCAACAAAAACTTTGAACTATTATAAACTAAAATCCACAGAAGCACTTAATGAACTATATAAAACAGAAGCTAAAAAGACGTTAAAAATTGTCGGAATAATTAGACCTAAATCGACTACAATGGTCGATTTATTAGGATATGGAGTATACTACACACCAGAATTAACACAAGAAATACTTAATTTAAACAACGAAACAAAATTAACTAACGAAGTAAGACATCACTGCTTTATAAGCAAAAATGAAAGTACTGGCAATCAATTTGAATTAACTTGCCTATCATCGTTAAACAGCTTTAAAACTTTAGATATAACTGAATACTTCAATGAAAGACTTAGTACTGGCACAGATAAATCAGTAACATCAATTACGATTTATCCAAAAAGTTTTAAAGAAAAATCAAAATTAATAAAATATTTAGATGATTACAATAAGATACATCCAGAAAATGAAGTGACATATTCTGATTTATCAACTATGCTTATTTCTTCAATCGAAAATATGATAAACATTATTTCGATAGTCCTTATATGCTTTGCCGCAGTTGCATTAATTACTTCATCTGTTATGATGTCTATTATTATGTACACATCGGTTATTGAACGAACCAAAGAAATAGGTATTTTACGAGCTATAGGTGCTAGAAAAAAGGATGTCTCACGATTATTCCAAGCAGAAACAGTTATTATTGGTGCAATATCAGGACTTATAGGAATCATTGTTACCTATATACTATGCATACCAATTAATGCAATATTGAACTCAATATATTCAGAAATAAGTTTAGGATCTATCGCTTTCTTAAATCCATTACATGCATTACTTCTTATAGTAATTTCTATTCTTTTAACTCTACTCGCAGGATTGATTCCATCAAGAGTTGCGGCTAAAAAGGATCCAGTAATTTGTTTGCGTTCTGAATAGTCATCATTAAAACTCTTATATAAATGCTAATAAAACGGAATAAATTTATAGAAGAATAATATTGACAAACAAAATGACATATTCTATATTATAATTGCTTCAGGGTTAGGTGAAATTCCTACTCGGTGGTAAACCCCACGACTCGTGTAAACGATTGAAAAGGTGTAATTCCTTTGGCGACAGTAAAGGCTGGTATAAAGAAGCAAGACAATATAATTAAAAATTATACTGCTCTTCTCCTGAGGTGTTTACTTTGGAAGGAGAGTATTTTTTATGAAAACAAAAGTAGACATCAAAAAATATGATGTAAGGCGAGCAATAATTAATCTATGCATCGCCAGCGTTCTTAGCGCACTAGGCATACTGATTATGGTCATCGGAGGATTCTGTATGCGTTATCCTATCGCATCTTGGTTAGTTCTAGAACCTTCAGATACTGTTGTACTTGTAACATATGTCCTATGTGGTTGGCCATATGCAATAATATGTGCCATTTTAAAGGCAGTTATTGATATATTAGCCTTCGGACTTACTGGTCCATTTGGAATAGGACAAATAACTGCAGTAATAACTTCATTTATTTATATTGGAACTTTAAGTATATGTAAGTTAGTCTTTAAAAAGTTAAACAAAAGCATAGTACAAAGAATTGCATCTTACGCAATAATAATTTTAGCAGTCTCAGTAATAATGACAATACTAAATTACATATTTATCACACCAACATACTTGTCATGGAAATTCGATACCTGCTTTAATCCTATATATACTGGAACAATTGAAAATCCAATGTTGCCATATAAAGGTAGCCTTTTCGTTGTTTGCTTCTTGTTATATTTCCCATTCAATTTAATAAAAGGTTTAATAGTATGTGCATTATTCGAAATATTATACATAACAATAATTCCATATTTCAAAAAGCTTTTTGAAACATTAACCACAAGATCAAATGTAGTTGTAACTATAGAAGAAGAAAATAAAGGTTCTAACGAATCTAATGACAAAAAAGAAGATTTAAATCAATAAAAAACGATAATATTTAAATGTTGGCTTCGCCTTTTTGCGTGTCGCTTTGGTATGAGTTTGGCCAGTTGTTTGGGGTAAAAAGGTTGTCATCTATCCACTTTTCTCCTATCGTTTGAGATGTACCTAAATAGACTTTTAGCTTGTATGTTGAGGCCATTTCTGAAGAGTAGTATTGATACATTCTATTGGCTTGTAATAGGGTGTTGAGCGCAGAAGCAACTTCTAACTTACTTAATGGGTTGTTTCTTAAATTGACCCAGAATAATAAACAAAAGTGTTGCTTTTTGTTAAAAAGATGATGCATTTTGTTT
>CAOSOP010000054.1 GCA_948525355.1 uncultured Bacilli bacterium
CACCCGCAAATCAATGGCCTCAGAACTTCGGCCAGACCACGCAAAAAGGCGAAGCGAACAAAATTTTTTTTAAAATATATATTTTGGCTTAAGATTTTTGTTATGCTCCGTCGTTGAACTAATGTTTTTAGTTCATGTGTGATGATTAAATATTGTTTAAAATATGTTTGTAGAGGTGATTCATATTATATTCGTCTTCTGTAGAAATGCTTTATTTATATTTTTAATTTAAAAACATGTTTATTGAGTTAACTAAAACTAGTTTTATATGTTTAATTGGTTTATAATATTAAACATGAGTTATCAATCATTTTATCGCACATATAGACCACAAAAGTTTGATGATGTTGTCGGTCAAAAATCTATTATAAGGACGTTAAGGAATTCACTGGCTAATAATAAAATTGGCCATGCTTATCTTTTTTGTGGTCCTCATGGTACAGGTAAAACAACTTTAGCACGTCTTTTTGCTAAGGCTTTAAATTGTCATGAGGGATTAGGACATGAATGCGGTGTTTGTGATAGTTGTATAGCGATAATGAATGGAAATCATCCTGATGTATTTGAACTGGATGCTGCTAGTAACTCTGGTGTTGATAATATCCGTGAATTGATTGATCAAGTTAGATATGAACCAATTTTGGGAAAGTATAAAATATATATCATCGATGAAGTTCATTCAATGACAAACTCTGCTTTTAATGCTTTACTTAAAACGCTTGAAGAACCTCCGGAGCATGTAGTATTTATTTTAGCAACGACTGAACCGCAAAAGGTCTTGCCAACTATTTTAAGTCGTGTACAGAGATATGATTTTTCAAAAATAAGTGAAGATGATTTGATTATGAATATGAAAAATATTTTGGAAAAAGAAAATGTTGAGTATTCAGTTGATGCACTTAAACTTATAGCACGACTTGCCGAAGGTGGTGCAAGAGATTCATTATCCATTCTTGAACAGGCTGTTTCATATGGTGGAAATAAAGTATTGGTTCAGGATGTTGAAACATTATTTGGTTTATTATCAGTTAAAGAAAAGATTGAAATAATTGATAAAATACATCAAAAGGATTTGATCGGTGTTTTATCTATAGCTAAAAAGAAGTACTTAAATGGTGCTGATATCATTAGGCTACATGATGATTTAATAAATATATATAAGGATTTGCTGATTTATAATTCTACAAAGAATGAAGCACTACTAACAGTTTTAAATTCTTCTGAAGCGAAGTTTTTATCTTTAAGTCCTGAAGAAATAATAAGAAATATTGATAGTTTAGCTGAATCAAGAAGACAATATCGTTTGGTTAATAATTCATTTGATCATTTTGAATTAACTCTCATTAAGCTTATTTCTACTAGTGAGAATAGAAAGGTTGAAGTTGCACCTAAAGTAGTTAAAGAGGAAAAGGTGCAACCAGAGAGGAAGATAGAAGAAAAAACTAACATTAGTGAAAAGCCATTTAAAGTTGAAGAAAAACCTGAAGTTATTGACGATAAAGAAGTTTTACATTTCAACGATGATGAAGTTATTAATATAATGGTTCAAGGGGATAAAGACTTAAAAGAAGATTTAATTAAAAAATGGGTTCTTTTAAAAGAATATCGTAGCGATGAAAAATATGGTGTAGCTGCTAGTTACCTTTCTTCTTCTACTCCACGAGTTGTCAATAGAAGTGTGATCATTGTTGAAGCACCTTTATTGAATTATATTAATAAGATGAACAGCAATGCCACAAGAACTGTTTATCAAGAATTGATGTCAATTGTATTTAATATTTCTCCTGTTGTGTATGCTTTAACACCAGAGGATTTTATTAAATCAGTTATAATGTTTAGACAACTAAATCAAGTGCATATGTTGCCTAAACCAAAGAAGATAGAAAAAATTTAAGGAGGATAAAATGGATATCAACGAGTTATTTAAAAACCTTTCTTCAATACAAGAAAAGGCTCAGGAGCAACAAAAAGAATTAGAAGATAAAATATTTACTGGATCTGTTGCCGGTGGTGAAATTTATGTTAAGCTTCGCGGAAACTATGAATGTGAGGAAGTACATATTTCTAAATCAATGTTTGAAGATGGTGATGAATCTTTAATAAGTGATTTAGTTAAAGAGGCTTTTAGTATTGCTTTAAGTAAAATTCAAGATGAAGTTGAAAAGATTTCTTCTTCAATGACTGGTGGAATGGGGTTTTAAGTTTTAATGGAACCAATAAAGTCGATTCAAGATCTAAAAAAGTATTTTCAGAAGCTTCCTGGTATAGGTGAAAAAACAGCTGAAAGGCTAGCATATGCATGTCTAAAGTTCAAAGATGAAGACTTGGAAAATTTTTCTCATGCGATAATGGCAGTAAAAGAAAAGATTCATCGTTGCCCATCTTGTGGTATTTATATTGATTCTTCTAGTTGTCCTATTTGTGATGATTTATCGCGTGATGATAAAACATTGCTCGTTGTTAGTGAAACAAAGAATGTTATTTCGTTTGAAAAAAATAATATTTATCATGGACAGTATTTTGTTTTAGGTGGTTCAATTTCGCCATTGAAGAATATATCTCCAGATGATATATATGTTCCTGAGTTGTTGAAAATAATAGATTCAAAGAAAATAGAAGAAGTTATTTTAGCGCTAAGTTCAACTATTGAAGGAGAAACAACGGCTTTATATATTGCAAAATTATTAAAAGATAAAAATGTGAAAGTATCTAGATTAGCTTTTGGACTTCCTTTAGGTGCGGATTTAGAATATGTTGATGATATTACCATCTCTAGATCACTAAATGGTAGAGTTGTATTATCTAATGGAGGAGAAGATGAGTAGAGGATTGTTTGTTACTTTTGAAGGTGGTGAAGGTTCAGGAAAAAGTTCTGTTATAAAAAAACTTGTAGAGGAACTCAGCAAAGACTTTCCTATTTTGCTTACAAGAGAGCCGGGTGGTACAAAGATAAGTGAAGACATTAGAAATATTATTTTAAATAAAGCTAATGTTGATATGGATTATAAGACTGAGGCCTTACTATATTGTGCTTCTAGAAGACAGCATTTAATAGAAAAGGTTATTCCTGCACTAGAAAAAGATGTGACAGTTATTTCTGACCGTTACCTTGATTCTTCCTTGGTTTATCAAGGCTATGCAAGAGGAATAGGAATTGATGATGTATTATCGATTAATCTTTTTTCAATTGATGAATGTATTCCAGATTTTACTTTTTTATTTGTTGTCAGACCTGAAGTGGGACTTAATAGAATTTCTTCTTCAGCCAATCGTGAAGTAAATCGCTTAGATTTAGAAAAACTTGAATTCCATAAGAAGGTTTTTGATGGATATATGTTGTTAGCTGAAAAATTTAAAGATCGCATCATTAAAATAGATGCGGAAAAACCTTTTGAAGAAGTTTATAAGTGTGTTAAAGATATCTTGGCAAAGAGATTAAAAGATCATTATGAATAAAGAAGAATTTGAAGAAGAAGCTCCGACGATTTATGCTTTTTATAGCAATGCGATTAAAAACAACAGGTTTCCTCATGCTGTTTTGATTTATGGTGATAACGGAGCTAATGTTGAAGATGTAGCTAAATATATAGCGAAATCTTTGCTCTGTGATACTGGAAATTTTGCTTGCGAAAAGTGCGATAATTGCAAAGGTTTTGAAAAGAAGCAACTTCTAAATTTTTTAGTGGTTGACGGAAGAACTGGCAATATCAAAAAGGAAACGATAGCTGATATTGAAGAACATTTTAGTATGTCATTTGGTGGAACGAATGAAAATTCCGCTTATTGCATTTTTGAAGTTTCAAACATGACAGTTGAAGCTGCAAATGCTTTGCTAAAATTTCTTGAAGAGCCGCCGAGTGGAGTTCATGCTATTTTAACAACGACTAGAAGGGAAAAAGTTTTGCCAACTATTTTATCTCGAGTTGTTTCTTTAAAGTTAGTGGGCAAGGAAAAGTATAGTGTTGATTTAGAAAAAGTTGATTATTTGATTGAAAGACTTCATTTAAATATAGCGAGTACTGATGATGAGTTTGATTTATTCGAAGATGCGTTAGAAGTTGCTAACCAGTTTTTTAATGACTATCTCTATAGCGGACTTGGTAAAACCTTGAATGTTTTGATTGAAAAAGGAGGAGCGTTGAAGGGGAGTTTATGTTATAATTATTTATATAGTATTTTATATCAAGTTTTTATGGATATTCTTGAGCAAAATACTAACACACCATATCGCGATGTCGTTATTGGTTTGAAGAAAAAGAGTTTGACCATCTTTGAAGCGGCTAAGTTTTTAGAAGAAGTGATAAGCAGTGCGCGTGTTAATTTTAATTCTAATTTAGTTTTAGGAAGATTGGCCTATATTTTGGAGGGTAGAAAATGAGCAAAAATATTTATGTTTACGGAGTTAAACTTCATGATACTACTTTAATTTATTATTCTTTTAATCAAGCTCTTAAAACTGGCACTAAACTTGTTGTTGACGACCCATCTTTAGGATTAACTATTGGAATAATAGAAACAGTAAAGGAAGTTCCTCAAGATGCCGAGGATTCATTTTTGAAAGCATTTAGAGTTGCTACAAAGGATGATGAAAAACTTGCGGAACTCATTTCTCACCAAGAAGAAGATATTTATAAATATGTCGTTGAGACAGTTGAAAGATATAATATGGATATGCGTGTTTTGCGCTGTCTTTTATCACTAGATTCATCTAAATTATTGATTATTTATAGTGCTGATGAAAGAGTTGATTTTAGGGAAATAGTTAAAGACTTTGCTAAGAAATTCAGAACGCATATTGAAATGAGACAGATTGGCTCAAGGGATAGAGCTCAACTTGTTGGTGGTATTGGTGTTTGTGGGCTTAAACTCTGCTGCTCAACTTTTATAAAGAATTTTGATGTTATTTCGATTAATATGGCAAAAAATCAGTTGTTATCATTAAATATTCCCAAACTATCTGGTCAATGTGGAAAGTTGATTTGTTGTTTGAAATATGAAGATGATAACTATGCACAATTAAGGAAGCAATCTCCTCGTATAGGTGATAAATATATTATCGATAAGAAAGAATTCCATATTACAGGTATTAATCTATTAACTGGATTAGTTACTTTGACTAGTGGTGAAGAATTCCTAAATATTGATAAAGAAGAATTAAGAAAGAAATACGGACATCGTGAGCGTTAAAAACATTTTTGCCTTTAAAAGAGAGAATAGAGGGGCTTTATATCTTCTACCTACACCGATAGGGAATATTAAAGATTTTCCTTTGCGTTGTAAAGAAGTGCTAGCTGAAGCTGATATTATTTTATGTGAGGATACTCGAGTTTCTTCTAGCCTTTTTAAACAAGAAGGTCTTGATATAAAAGGTGATTTAATTTCTTGTTACAGCCAGAATGAACAAGCAAAGGGTGAGCAGATTATAAAACGAGCGGTGAAAGAAGATTTAATCATCGCTTATTGTAGTGATGCTGGAACACCTGGTATTTCTGATCCAGGCTCATTGCTTTGCAAAATGGCCATTGAAAACGATCTTCCTGTTATCAGTGTTCCAGGCCCAACGGCTTTCATTTTAGCACTAATTAGTTCGGGCTTTGATACTTCTAGATTTACTTTCGTTGGTTTTTTGCCAACAAAATCTTCTAGCAGAATTAAAGAGCTTAATAAATATAGCAATGCAAGTGAAGTTTTAATATTCTATGAAGCACCCCATCGCATGGAAGAAACATTAAATGATCTGTGCAAAGTATTTGGTGAACAAAGAAGAGTTTTGATTGCACGCGAATTAACAAAGATTTATGAAAATAGAATTTATGGAACATTGAAAGAAGTGATAGATGAAGAGCTTGTATTTAAGGGCGAATGCGTAATAATTGTCGATAAATCTGCGAAACAAATTGATTTTAGTGATGAAGATATTATTAAACTTGTTAAAGAAAGGCTTTTTGAAGGCGAGTCTCTTTCTTCAGCTTGTAGGAACATTGCTGAAGAATATTCTTTAAGAAAGAACTATGTCTATAAACTTTGTTTGTTTTTGTCTGATGATAAAAAATAAAGAAGCAACTTTAAACCTGAATTAAATGAAACACATTAGTGCTATATTATATTGAATATGCTATAAAAATAAGTTGTTTTAGAAAAAAACGATTAAAGCTACATTGCTTTGTTGACTATATCGAACTTTTTTATTGTAAAATAGTATTGTACATGGAGGTGAGTTATGTATATAAAAAGAACTGTAGAACAGGCAATTATAGAGTGTGGTAAGTCATTCCCATGTGTTGTTGTATATGGACCAAGACAGGTAGGTAAATCAACAACAATAAATGAAATTTTCGGCAATATATATAAGAGTATTTCTCTAGATGATATCGATGATAGGCTTTTAGCAGAACAAAATCCAAAATTGTTTTTGGAAAATTATGGATATCCGCTTGTTATAGATGAAATTCAAAGAGTTCCAAAATTATTGGATGAAATAAAAAGAATAATTGATAGCAAAAGACAATATTGGCTTAAAGAGAATAAACCAAGAGAGTTATTATATATTTTAACTGGTTCTAATAGGTTTGAATTGCAAGAAAGTATAGCTGATTCATTAGCTGGTCGTTGTGGAATCATAGATATGGCATCTTTTACTTTTGCAGAGAAAAAGGGTTACAACTCTAAAGCATTTACACCTGATGTATTACATTTTTATGAAGTTGAAAATAGTAATAGAAAGTATATGACACGAAAAGAAACATTCGAAGATATTTTTATGGGTGGTATGCCAGATATCTGTACTGGTGTAGCTAAAAGAGAAGTTTATTTTAAGTCTTATATAAACACATATATAGAGAAAGACATTTTAAAACTCATTAATGTATCAAGTGAATTACAATTTAGAAATTTCTTATCTATATTAGCATTTCATACTGCACAGGAACTACATTATGACAAAATAGCGAACAGTGTGGGTGTTGATGTAAGGACTTGCAAAAAATGGGTATCTTTTTTACAAATGTCTGGTATAATTTATTTACTTCAACCATATATGGCGAATGCCTCAAAGCGTATAATTAAAGTGCCAAAAATATATTTTATGGATACGGGACTATGCGCATATCTGTGCAAATGGCAAAATGCAGAAATGCTAAGTTATTGTGCTATGAGTGATGCGTTTTTTGAAACATTTGTGGTTAGCGAAATAGTAAAAAATCTTCAATCACATAATATCGAATCAAAAGACATTTTATTTTATTATAGAGATATAGATCAAAAAGAAGTTGATTTGTTATATGTTACAGCAGATAGCATATATCCTATAGAAATTAAAAAAGGCATATCCCCAACTAAGCCAACTAAAAACTTTAATGTGTTGTTAAAGTATAATAAAAATGTTAATGTTGGATTAGTTATTGACACTTGTGATAGAATAAGACCAATAAACGAAAAGGCGTATAGTATTCCTGTATATCTTTTATAATCCGATATTAATTGCTATAAGTGATTGAAATGTAAATTTATCTTTTGTATTTGAAAAAAGCGATAAATGTAAAAAACATTTATAAAAAATGTTGAATATTTTCGTGTTTGCTTCGCCTTTTTG
>CAOSOP010000055.1 GCA_948525355.1 uncultured Bacilli bacterium
CATATCGTAGCGGCGCCCCACCTCCTATTCCACCGCCTCGTCCTTCGCCTGGGGCTGCGGATTCGGGAGCGGGGTAGGCACTGGTGGGGGCGAGCAATTAAAAATCTTGAAATAAATACATAAAAGATTATTTATAGCAGTATTAAAAGAATGCTTATAAAATGCAGAAAGGTTCCAGCAATATCAAATAAGTGCCAAATAGAATGAAAATACTTTACCTTTTTACCAAAAGCAAAGAAAGCTATTCCAAATGTATAACATAATCCTCCAGACAAAAGAAGAATCAAGCTTGCAAGTGGTACATTTTCGATTAATACATTAGAAGCTATTAAAACTAGCCAACCCATAATTACATAAAATGCCATAGAAAAACCTTTAATTATTTTATTGTTTAAAGCTATAGCATTTCCTACTATTCCTAAAACTGCCAATGTCCATTCTATAACTAATATTACAATTTCATAAGTTGTCCCGCCTAATGCTATAACGCAAAATGGTGTATATGTCCCCGCAATTAATAAGAATATTGTGCAATGATCAAATACTCTAAATACCTTCTTAGCTGTTCCAACTCTCAAAAAATGATAAAGAGCGCTCATCGTATATAAAATTATTACACTGATGCCAAAAACAGAGACTGCTGCCATATATGAAGCATTTGGATATGAATAACAAAGAAGAACAATAAAAATAACTATGCCTAATGCACCGCCAACAATATGTGATACAGCATTAAATATCTCTTCACCTTTAGTATAAAACTCATTTTTTGTATGAGATAAATCTTTAGGCATCGTATTTTTCCTTCAATAACTTCAAAACTATATCTTTTGAGACTGCTGGATTTGCCTTTCCTCTGCTCTTTTTCATAACTTGACCAACTATATATCCTAAGGCACGATCCTTACCAGCTTTATAATCAGCGATTGATTGAGCATTTTCTTCTAATACACTTGAGACTATATTATAAATCTCGCTCTCATCATTTAACTGTTCAAACCCAAGTTCTTCTTTTAAAACACCTGGTGTCTTGCCAGTTTCAACCATTATTTCAAGCATTTCTTTAGCTTGCTTAGAATTAATTTTCTTGTCGACTAAAAGATTGATTAGTTCAGCTAAACTCTCTTTTGTAAATTTAAGTCCCTCTATGCCAACTTCATTTTTATTCATATAAGACATCACATCGACTAAAAGGTAATTCCAAAGAAGTTTTGCATCTTTGCAACCAATATTAACGACATCTAAGAAATAGACTGTCAATTCCTTAGAACGAATTAACTCCTCAACTTCATAGGTGTTTAATCCTAAATTCTTTAACTCTTTACGATAAAAACTAGGTAGTTTTTCCATTGATGCTAAAACATTATCGATAAATTTATCACTTAAATTAATCGGTAAAATATTTGAATCTCTAAAATACTTATAATCAACAGCGTTGGTCTTTTTTCTCATCATAACCGTTTGTTTTTTGGATTCATCATATCTTCTAGTTTCTTGTTCGATAACGCCCCCAGAAAGAAGTATTTCTGATTGTCTATTTATTTCATAATCCAATGCAGCCTTAACATTTGCGATTGAATTTAAATTTTTAACTTCAACCTTTGTTCCAAAAACTTTGCTTCCATAAGGCATTAAAGAAATGTTGACATCGCAACGAAGATTTCCTTCTTCCATTTTTCCATCAGAAACTCCTAAATATGTCACTATTTCTTTTATTCCTTCAACATATTTTGCGGCTTCTTCACCTGTACGAATTTCTGGTTTAGATACTATTTCTATAAGCGGAGTTCCAGCACGATTATAATCAACTAAAGTCATATCACCTAAATGAAGTTGTTTAGCTGTATCTTCTTCTAAATGTGCACGTTCAATTCCAATTCTTTTGATACCCTGAGTGGTTTCAATTTCGATAAATCCATCACTTCCTATTGGGTGATCTTGTTGTGTTATTTGATAGCCTTTAGGAAGGTCTGAATAGAAATAGTTTTTACGATCAAAAAGAAGAGTTTGATCGATTTTCATATTCAACGCATGTGCTACCTGAATTCCGTATTGAACAGCTCTTTTATTGACTAAAGGCATAACTCCTGGAAAACCAAAATCATATTTAACTGTCTGAGTATTTGGCATCATTCCAAAAGTGACAGGACCTTCTGAAAACATTTTTGATTTTGTCTTTAATTCGACGTGTATTTCTATTCCTATTACTGGTTGAAAGTTCATATTACTCACCTCTTTCGCAAACTAAACCTTTGAGCTTAGTTATATCCTCAATATCACTTGATATATCAAACAACTTTTTTTCTTCAAATAAGTTGGTTGTAATGTTAATCGCGTATGGCAAGCCATTTTTTAAACCTATTGGAAGAGTTAAAGAAGGTGTGCCTGATAGATTCGCTAAACCTAAATGATTTTCTAAGAAATCAGGCTTAGTTGACCAACCTGTTGAAACTGATTTAACTAAAGGTGCAACAGTTGGAGCAGCGACTAAAATAAAGGCGTCATACTTTTTAAAGAAATTGTTTATTTCATTAACGATAGCACGTCTGACCTTTTGTGCTTTATGAAATAACTCATCTTGATTCTCTGATAATAAAGAAAAATTACCGATGACAAATCTTCTTTTTATTAAATTAGAAAATCTATTTCTTGCTGTACGAATATACTCTTCATAATCACTAGCACTATCGACACCATTACCAAATCTTATGCCATCTAAATTAGCATTATTTGAGGTTGATTCTGCACAAGAAATAATCATGTATGTTGGATAAATAGCATTGAGTAATTCTTGTGGGAAAACATACTCTTCAACAACATATCCTTTAGACCTTAATCCTTCAATTACTTGATAGAATTTATTCTTTATTTCTGTATCAGTAATATTATCGATGATGTTTTTAAAATAAGCTAACTTATTTTTCTTACCTGAAGGTGGTTTCAAATAATCATCAACTGGTCGATTTGAAGATGTCATATCCTTTTCATCGTGTCCAGCAAGCAATTTCAATGCAGCTCTTGCATCTTCGACAGAACGTGTAAAATATCCGATTGAATCCAAACTTGTTGAAAAAGAAAACAATCCAAAACGAGATATTCTTCCCCAAGTTGGTTTTATACCAACCAATCCACCATAAGAAGCGGGCTTGCGAACCGAATCCCCTGTATCACTGCCGAGTGCAAAAGGAACAATACCCGCAGCTAATGCAGCAGCTGAACCGCAAGAAGAACCTCCGATAAGTCTTTTATCATCATAAGGATTAGTCGTAACACCCTTATGGCCTGAAGTTCCTGTGCCACCCATAGCCAATTCATCTAAAGTGGTTTTTCCTAATAAAATAGCCCCAGCATCTTTTAAACGAGTTATAACTTCTGCATCAAAAATAGGTTTATATCCTAATAAGACATCACTAGAAGCAGTTGTTTCTATTCCTTTAGTAGAGATATTATCTTTGCACAAAAATGGTATACCTTTAAAATATTCACCTGCCTTAACCTCAGTAATCTTTCTTGCCTGGTTTAAAGCTTCCTCAAAACATTCGGCCTCCATTAAATTATTTTTATTAGATTTAATCTTTGCAATAGCTTCTAAAACTAATTCTTCGCTTGTAACTTTTTTACTGACTAAAAGTTCATGAAGTTCTTTAATCGTTAAATTCATATAATTCATACTCACTACCCCAAAACCTTAGGTATCTTTACCTGATTACCTAATCTATTCTTTGTATTCTTTAATTCCTCATCTGCGCTTTCACAAACTCCAACCTCATCATCACGCATACAATTATCTGTTAGCATGACCTCATACGGATATGCCATTGGCTCCAACTGATCTGCACCTTTTACTGCATCTAGAAACTTCATCTGTGCAATTAAAGAGTCAAATTCACTCAAAAGAAGGTCAATTTGCGCATCCTCAAGTTCAAACTTTAAGTTGCTAGCACATGTTTTTACTACTTCTTTATTTATTTTTATCATATTAAATCCTCCATTCAGGCTTCAGCCTCTTCTAGTAGACTGAGCAATTCATCTTCTTCAATAATCCTTATACCTAGACTGCGAGCCTTATCTAATTTACTTCCAGCATCAGTTCCAACGATTAGCATATCAATTGATTTTCCAACCGATCCAGAAGATACTGCACCAAGTTTTTCAAGCCTCTCAGTCATCTTTGATCTAGTCATACATTCGAGTGTGCCAGTAAGAACAAATTTCTTTCCCTTAAAGAAGTTATCCCTTGCTTCCTCTTTCTTTATAACTAATGTGTTCACACCAAGTTCTTGTAACTTTGAAAACTCGATCAAGTTTGCATCTTTATTAAAATAGTCAATTATATTAGTTGCAGTTTGATAACCAATCTCTTCAATTGATACCAATTCATCGTAACTTGCTTCAATAATCTCATCAATAGAATGATATTTCGAGAGCAATATCTGACTAGTCTTTTTTCCAACCATTGGAATGCCTAAAGCCGTTAAAAACATATATGCATCATTTGATTTAGACCCTTCAATCGCCTTGACCATAGAATTATAAGATTTTTCAGATATTCCTTCGATATTCAATATATCATCTTTCTTTTCTTCCAATCGATAAAAATCAGAGAAAGTTTTAACAATACCTAAATTAAAGAAATCTTCAACAACACTCGGTCCCATTCCTTTTATATCCATACCCTGATCACTGACAAAGAAAATTAATTTATTAATATTCCTTGAAGGACAGTTCTCATTAACACAATAATGAATCGCATCCTTCTTTTCAAGTCGATAATGGCAGTAAGGACAATCCTCTTGAAAATGATACATCTTTAAACCATCAGGTCTTCTTTTTATGTCGACACCTGAAACTTCCGGAATAACATCACCAGCCTTATGAATATAGACATAGTCGCCTATTCTAATATCTAAATTATGAATAAAATCCTCATTATTCAATGTAGCTCTGGATATAACGCTACCCGCCACACGAACAGGTTCAAGAACAGCATTTGGAACAACTTTTCCTGTACGACCAACTGTTAAAAATATATCATTTATCTTCGTTAACACTTCTTCTGGTGGAAATTTATAAGCAATCATCCACTTAGGTGTTTTCATTGTATAACCAATTTCATCATGAAGCGCAAGTTCATCAACCTTCAAAACTAAGCCATCGATATCATAATCAAGTTTTGCTCTCTTTTCAGTATATTCTTTTACATAGGCAATAACTTCATCTATACCATATAGTTTTCTTCTTTCTTCATTGACTTTAAATCCCAAAGACTTTAGATAGTCTAATGAATCAGAGTGTTTTTCAAATCCACATTCTTCAGCATTGACAAAATAATACCAATAAGCATCAAGTCTGCGTTTAGCAGCAATTTTAGAATCGAGTTGTCTAATACTTCCTGCAGCAGCATTTCTTGCATTAGACATCAAAGGAAGGTTTTCTCTCATTCTTTCTTCATTATTAAGTGCCAAAGCCTTTTTCGACATGAAAACTTCTCCACGAACTTCAATATTTCTTTGGTCGCTAATTTTTAAAGGAATACTATGAATAGTTATAACATTTTGAGTTACATCCTCTCCAACATTTCCATCACCTCTAGTTGCAGCATACTGAAGCTTACCATTTTCATAAACCAAGGTCATAGCTAATCCATCTATTTTAACTTCCATCATATATGGAACTTTATTTAATCCAGTTGCCTGTCTAATTCTTCGATCAAAATCTCTTAAATCAGATTCAGAAAAAGCGTTGCCCAAAGAAAGCATCATTCTTTTATGCTGTACCTTTTTAAATTCACTAGAAACACCACCACCAACTCTTGATGTAGGTGATAATGGATCCTTCAAATCAGGTCTTCTCTTCTCAATAGCCATTAATTCTTGCATTAAACTATCAAATTCGGCATCAGAAACACTGGACTGATTTAAGACATAATACTCATAATTATACTTGTTTAACAAATCAGTTAACTCTTTAACTCTAATTACATCATTATCCATATGTTCCTCCACTAAATATGCGTGCCAAAAATAAACACTAATTATTATAATCCAAAAGAAAAATAATTTATATATAAATTATTATTGAGATTATATGTTTTTAAGTCTTTAAAGCTAAAACATTTTATTTTTATTTAAGTGTTCCATTAAATTAACATGAACTATGCCATTTCTTTTTTGCAGCAAATAATCAGTTGTTATAACATACTTAGGATAATTATCTCTAATCATTTCTAACGATCTATATTCTCTATTCTCAGTCTCTATGCTAGAAAGAATGGTATATGCAACTTGAACATAAGAATAGTTTAGATTACTGTCCTTTAAAATAAAATCACATTCCAACTTGCCTATTCTGCCAATAGAAACATGATAATCCTTTGATTTTGCATATATAAATATAATATTCTCTAAGGCATGGTCATAGTTTATTCTGCTATCTGGATTTGTTAACTGGCAAAAAGATAAATCCGATAAGTAATACTTTTTCTCACCAGCTAAATATTTTTTGCATTTCATATCAAATCTATCGCATTGATAAATGATTTTTGCGTCTAAAAGTGCATTAATATACTTAGCGATTGTATCAGTGTTTATATTATTTCCTCCTTTAGCCATAGCTTTTTTTATGCTAGACAAACTAATAGTCATTCCATAGTTATTAATTATAAAATTTAGAATTAAATCAAAATTCATTTTATTCTTGACTTTAATTCTTTTGTAAACATCCTTGACAATTATTTCAGATACAATTCCCCTTACATATGTTAGTTTGTTATTCTCCCCTTCTATCAGCATTGCACCCGGAAACCCACCATTAATTATATATTTTTCTAATTCAATAGATAAATTAGCATCAATAGGAATATTATAAAATCTTTTCATATCTAAAAATTCTGAAAAAGATAGAGTAAACATCTCAAACTCTAAATATCTACCTGTTAGCTTAGTAACCAACTCTCCACTTAATAAGTATGAATTTGATCCTGTAATAAAGATTGAAAAGTCTCCTTCCTCTCTATACGCATTAATAAGAGTTTCAAAATCATTAATATTTTGTATCTCATCAATAAAAAGATACTTAAGCCCACTCACATTACATCTAGAATCAATTATTTCTTCCAACTCATTAGATGAAGTCAAACTTCTAAATCCTTTTTTATCAAGATTAATGTAAATGATATTTTCACTTTTAACTCCAGTTTCAATTAATTCATCCATAATCATTTGCATTAAAGAAGATTTCCCACATCTTCTAATTCCAGTTATAACTTTAATGATATCCGTCGAATTGTAAAACCCTCTGATTTTTGACAGATAATTCTCTCTTTTATATAGTTTCATCGCATCTTTTCTCAACAAAATAATACAATAAAATAACGATAAAGTCAAGTTATGGGCAATGAAAATGAAAAAATACAAAAATCATTGTCGATAAAAAAGGTCTATAATACTATTATTTGAACTATATTCTAATTTGTAAATCTCACCCCCACTTCCTATT
>CAOSOP010000056.1 GCA_948525355.1 uncultured Bacilli bacterium
GGAATGATGAAAATCCTCCCGCCGTATACTCATACCGGAGCGGGGCGCCTCCACCCACCCCGTTTCGTCCGCTGCCAGGGGCGACGTCCTCGGGGGTGCGATAGGAGGAGGGGGCGAGGTATTAAGATTTATGTACTATGTTTGATAGTTGTACGAATAATTTTGCAACAGTAGATTTACTTATAGGAAATCCTTGCAATGTGGATAAATCTGCAAGTTCACCATATGAGGCCTCAGGATTTTCTTTTCTTAGTTCAATCAGTTTTTTAAGTCTTTCGTCTAGTATTAAGTAGGAAAACTTTGTTTCTAGCAACTCTATATCACTTAAGTTTTTTTGGCTTGTTTTTAGTGTTTTGGCAAAGTTAACAGAATCGCATATTGCTAATCGATTGGTGTTATTATAAAAATCTTTTGTTAGTCTAATGTTTTCAAAGTTAAGCATTGAAACATGAGCATTTATAAATGCTAAAAAGTTTGCTATTTGATCACTTTTTTTAAGATAAATCTCTATATGATTCTTAACTTTAATAATTTTAAATGAGATTTTTCTTTCATCTTCATACGATGATAGTTTGGATATTATTTGATTAGGAACTTCTTCATCTTTAAACTTCATGTAAAGCATATATTTTTTACTATTTGGATCGTTTATATAACCATTAGATAAGAATATTCCCGTGATAAAAGGACGAATCATACTTGAGTTTATAAATTTTTTGCATTTTTCTAAATCTTGATTGATCGTTGAGTTAAAGTCTTCTTGATTTATATCTATTGAGTAAACTGTTTCTTTTGTTATCTTATGTTTTAGGTCATTTGATATAGGATATTTCTTATTATATAGTTTAAATATTATATCGTTTATGAATTTTATAATACTTAATTGAATTGATTTAATTCGTATTATTTGTTTTGTATCATTTTTATACTGTAGAGCAAAGCCACATAAAAGAGGAAGAAGGTGATTTTCTTCTAGAGGTTTGTTGATTATTTCACTTTTTATATCACTGCAGAAACTCATAAATATCTATTGCTCTTTAAGTAATTTTTAATTGATATAGCAGCGACTGCTCCATCACCGCACGCAGTGATTATTTGCCTTAAAGGTGTCTCAGTTATATCACCTGCTGCGAATAGTCCTGGTATCTTTGTCATTTTATCATTGTTGACTACAATGAAGTTTCTCTGATTGAAGATGTCTGGGAATGGCAAGAAAGCGACATTGTTAGCCTCACCGACATAGAGGAATAAACCTTTAACACTAAAGGTATGCTGCTTGGAATTTCCTTTTATTTCTAGTGTTTCAATGCTTTTAGCACCAGAAGCTTTTACTATTTTATAATCGTAAAACATCTCAACATTTTCGCGTTCAGTTAACTCTTTTATTAAAGCTTCATCAGCGGTAATATTTTTGCTTGGGCAAATGAAATATAGTTTGTTAACAATTTCTGAGAGGTACAATGCCTCGTTAACAGAAGTTGTTTTATCACCATAGACAGCAACATCTTTTCCTCTAAATAATGGTCCATCACAAATTGCACAGCGCGATATTCCTCTAAAGTTAAAGGAAGCAGCTCCAGGAATGATTAATGGGTTAGCTCTTATTCCTACACTTACTAAAACAGTTTTTGAATAAAAAATATCGTCTTCACACTGTACTTTAAAACAAGTACCATCACTAGTGATTGTGCTTACGCGGGAATTAAAAACTCTTATTTTATTCTGCTCGACATGTTTGGCAAATAATTTAGCTAAATCCTCACCTTTTCCATCAAACCCAGGATAATTAGAAATCAATGGTGTTTGATATAATTTATGCGCAATTTTATTTTCATCTATAGTTAATGGTTTAATATTAAGTCTTGATAGATATATAGCCGCTGTGATTCCAGCTGGTCCCATACCAACGATAATACAATCCTCAATTCTTTTTTTAGCATTGTTTTCCATTTTGTTCTCCTTTTCAATTATAGCCTTTAAATCTTTAAATCCACTTAATATATACTTTGAAGGTGGTAGTTTAACAAACTTTTTTAATCCCCAGTAAGCAAGGGCGAAGTCCATATTGCAGTTTTGAGCGGCGAAACTATCAGTGTCTGCATCACCAACATATAAACAATCTTCAACTTTTAAACCTAATTCATTTACCGCTTTAACTAATCCTTCTGGATCTGGTTTTGGATTTTTAACATCATCGAGAGTGATGACAACATCGAAGTATTTTTTTAAATCAAATTCAGTTAAGCATTTATCAGTAGCATAACTCTTTTTACTAGTTATTATTCCTAACTTTAAACCAGCTTCTTTAAAAAACTTTAGTACCGATAGCTCATCACTATATATTTTGGAATATTTTTTTGAATTATTCTCACCAAAACTAATAAATTCGTTATATAATTCTTCAAACTTTTGATTTGGAAAATATTTAGGAAAGACGTCGGTAAGTGGTGGACCAGAGAATGATAGCAGTTCTTTCAAGTCCATTGTATAATCGGGACGATACTTTTTAAATAAATGAATATAGTTTAAAACAATATATAAATCAGTATCAAGGCAAGTTCCATCTAAATCAAAAAGTATTGCTTTATATTTCATTTATCTAATTTCCTTTTGAAATCATTCTTTTTCATGTGGTCGATAATATGAAGAGTTGCGATGAATAAAACCCCACCAACTATGAACATGATAGCCATGAAAAAAGATGCAGGTAAACTTTTTCCCATAATGAATTCACCGTCACGCATCAGTTCTAGTATAGATCTTACTGAACCATAGACAATCAAGTAATATCCTAGTCCATCGCCCTTGCAGTAGATTTTAAACTTTTCACAAAGAGGAACAATCAAATGCCTTATGGCCATATATCCGATTAGGTTTAAAACTCCTTCGACAAAGAAAAGAGGAACGTTAATTATTTCAGGATTTGTAAAATCGTGAACCATTTGGTTTAAAATAAAGTCTGGCAAAAATCCCCATGCTGATCTATTTACTAGTGTTCCATAAACTTCGTGATTAAAGAAGTTTCCCCAACGTCCAATTACTTGTGCTACAAGAATTGTAGGAACAGCGAAGTCGATAGCTTCTAAAGGATTCATTCCTTTACGGCAGATGACGACAACCATTACACCAGCAAATATTCCAAGAAGTGCTCCTCCTTGAATAGCAAGCCCTCCATCCCAAATTCTAAAAACTTGCCAAAAGTCATCAGAGAATTCAGTGCTCCATTGTGCAATGACATACCATAATCTAGCACCGATGATTCCTGATGGTAGAGCTATTAAAAATACTGTGACGAAAAAATCCCATGTGTATCCTTTTTTTCTAGCAGCATATGAAGAAAGAAATAGTGCAAGAAGTGCTCCAGTTAAAATAAATATAGCGTAATACGCAATTTCAAGTCCAAATATGCTGAACGATTTAGGTAAATATCCAAGTACATTCATCTTTTCTTACTCTCCTGTATTTCTTTAAGCCTTTTTTCAAATTCATAGGCAGAATCATAACCAGATTCTTTTAATTTGTAGTTTGTAACTGCAACTTCAATAATTTCAGGAATATTTCTAGCTGCAGAGACAGGTAGGATTATTTTAGGAATTCTGACACCAAGAATATCAATATAGTCAGTCATCATTCCTATTCTATCAACTTTTAGGTTCTTAGTGAATGGTTTAAGTTCGATGGCAAGATTAATTCTATCTGCAGATTTGAATGAATTGATTCCAAATATATGTGAGACATCAATAATTCCAATACCTCTAACTTCCATCATGCCTGATATTGATTCAGGTGCTCGACCGATAAGATGGTTTCTGATAAGAGAAATCTTTACCATATCATCAGCAACAAGAAGGTGACCTTTTTTTACTAAATCCATTGATATTTCGGATTTTCCTATACCACTTGGTCCTATAAGCAGAACGCCTACATTAAATATATCAAGTAAACAAGCATGAATTTTAGTAGTTTTTGCCAGTTTATCAGACAAATAAATGATAATATCCGACATTAAATCAGTAGTACGCATAGAAGTGCCAAAAACTGGAAAATCCATTTCTTCGGCTATTTTTTTTATAAATGGTGAACAAGGAAGTCCTTGACAAATAATCATGCCAGGACAGCCTTTATCAAAAAGTTTATGAAATATTTTATAACCATTTTCTTCATCAAGATCTTTGATAATCGACCATTCTTTGTTTCCAATTAAAATGAGTCTATCTTTATTGTGATAGGTAAAATTACCCATGAGTTCAACACCACAACGATCAATATCGTCATTGATTATTTTTCTTTGTATCGAAGTTGGGCTAGAAACATAAGTGATAAGACCAAAGTGATTTGCAAGTTCTAATATTGTAATCATAATTCACCTCAACATTATTATATTCTAAATTCTTTTCGCTTTCATCAATATTGATTTTAAATATTGACCTGTGTAGGAAGAATCGACTTGCGCCACTTCTTCTGGAGTTCCAGTTGCGACAATTGATCCACCATTTTCACCGCCTTCAGGTCCTAAATCAATGATATAGTCAGCACATTTTATGACATCTAAATTATGTTCAATAATAACGACAGTATTTCCACTTTCGATTAAAGTATCAATAACCTTTAATAGTTTACTAATGTCATCAACATGAAGACCTGTTGTTGGTTCATCCATTATATAAAGAGTATTACCTGTTGAAGCTCTCTGCAATTCGTAAGCTAGTTTAACTCTTTGAGCCTCACCACCTGAAAGAGTAGTGCTGTTTTGACCAAGCTTTATATATCCCAATCCAACTTTTTGTAGTGTTAAAAGTTTTTTATAAATCGCTGGAACAGAACTGAAGAATTGAACTGCTTCATCAACGCGCATTTCTAAAACATCGTATATGTTCTTATCGTGATATGTAACTTGTAAAATATCATCATTATACTTTTTTCCGTGACATGTTTCACATTCGACATAGACGTCGGCCATAAAGGACATTGAGATTTTTTTCACACCATCGCCATTACACGTCCCACATCTTCCTTCCTTGTTGTTAAAAGAGAAATAGGAGGCAGTAAATCCATGCATTTTTGCTTCACGTGTTTGAGCAAATAAGTTTCTAATATCATCAAACACTTTTACATAAGTAGCTGGATTGCTTCGTGAAGTTTTTCCAATTGGATCCTGAGAAATATTAATAACTTTATCAATATGATTTAATCCAGTCACCTCTTTACAACTACCGATATTTGTTACAGTAAGACCTAGTTCTTGTCTAACCTTTTTATAGAGTACTTCAGTTATTAAAGAAGATTTACCAGAACCTGAAACACCTGTGACGCATGTTAAACAAGCGGTTGGGAATGAAACTGTTACATTTTTTAGATTATGGCAAGTAGCGTTTTTAATAGTAATCTTTTTATATCCAGGTCTTCTTATCATAGGAATTTCAATCTTTTTTCTTCCTGAAAGATAATCGCCTGTGAGTGAGCGAGGACAACTAATGATATCGTCAACGCTACCACACGCCACCACCTCTCCACCTTGATCACCAGCATTTGGTCCTATTTCAACAATATAATCAGCGGCCCTAATAGTATCTTCATCGTGTTCAACAACGATCATTGAGTTACCGATGTCGCGCATTTCTTTAAGCGAAGAAATCAATTTATCGTTATCACGCTGGTGCAGTCCAATTGATGGTTCATCTAATACGTAAAGCACTCCAGTTAATCTTGAACCAATCTGAGTTGCTAATCTAATTCTTTGAGCCTCACCACCTGAAAGAGTTGATGCAGCACGTGCTAAGGTCAAGTAATCAAGACCAACATTACAAAGGAAGGTCAAACGATTTTTAATTTCAGTTAGTACAAGTTTAGAAATAGTTTTTTCTGTTTCAGTTAATTTTAATTCAGTAAAGAACTTTAACATATTTGATAAAGATAAATTACAAACATCATTAATATTTAATCCACCGATTTTAACGGAAAGTACTTGTTCATTTAAACGTGCACCATGGCAATGATTACATTCAGTTTCAGTCATAAAAGAGAAATAGTAAGACTTCATAAATTCAGAAGAAGATGAATTATATAATCTTTCGATTTTTGTTTTTAATCCCTCGTTGATAACTCTTTTTAAGATTGAACCATTTTTTGAATGATGCTCATGAACTATATCTTCTTTTGGTCCATATAAAATAGCATCTAGCTGTGCTTTTGATAAAGTGTTTATAGGAGCGTCTTTATCAATATTATATACTTCACATAGTTTATTAAAATCTTCAACCTCCATTGTTGATTCATTTTTATTTGATAAAAATGGAATTGCCTTTTGATTTAAAGATAACCTCATATCAGGAATTATTTTGTTGATGTCAGCTTCAATTTTTATTCCTAAACCATTACAACTTGGACAACATCCAAGAGGATTGTTGAAAGAAAACAATACAGGTTCTAAATCAGGAACAGTAAAACCACATACTGGACAAGAATGGTGTTCGCTTAATAGAGTTGATTTATTGCTGTCATTTAATACTAACTCCATAAATCCGTTAGCATTGTTTAATGTAACTCTAACTGAATCCATTGCGCGTGCCTTTTCTTCGCTAGGACTATCACTTCCTATCTTAAAAGAATCTACAAGAATAGAAATTGTATGCTTGTAGTTCTTATCTAGCACAGGAGGAATCGTATAAGCCATTATAGGATTATCATCTATTTTCATTCTTTTAAATCCCATATTAATGAACTTCTTTATTGTATCGACATGTGTGCCTTTTTCGTTTCTAACAATAGGAGAGAGAAGGCTGACTTTAGTTCCCTCAGGATAAGATAAAACCTTATCTACTATTTGTCCAAGTGATAAACCTTTGATAGGCAAATTATGTTCTGGACAATATGCCACACCGATTCTAGCATAGAGAAGTCTAAGATAGTCATATATTTCAGTCACGGTTCCAACAGTAGAGCGAGGATTGTGTGATGTAGTTTTTTGATCTATTGCAATAGAAGGAGAAAGTCCCTCAATAGAATCTACATCGGGTTTTGCAAAGTTGTCTAAAAACATTCTTACATAAGAAGAGAGAGATTGGATATATCTTCTTTGACCTTCGGCATAAATTGTGTCAAAAGCAAGTGTTGATTTTCCTGAACCAGAAACACCTGTAAAAACAACTAATTTGTTTTTAGGAATTTCTAAATCAACATTTTTAAGATTATTAACTCTTGCACCTTTAATAACAATTTTATCTTTCATAATATAAAAACCTCATAAAGTTTATTATACAATAAAATTAAATAATTATATATATAATGTAAAAAAATATAAAAAATACTAGTCAGCTAAGGAAATAATGGTTTTAATAGCATTTATTATTATTATCAAATTATATTGATTAAGCTTCCGTCCTCGCCTCCACCGTCCACCGCTCCCCCGAGGACGTCGCCCCAGGCGAAGGACGAGGCGGTGGAATAGGAGGTGGGGCGCCGCTACGATATGACTACACAGCTCCTGGATATT
>CAOSOP010000057.1 GCA_948525355.1 uncultured Bacilli bacterium
GGCCAATAATTTTTATTGATACTTATTTGATATTTTTCTATAAAACTTTAGCACTAAGATTAATGCGAATATAAAAAATAGTAATTTATTTTGCATATAGTCATTTGATATAATAAAAAAAGGAGTGGTTTTATGGAAGAGAATAATACACAAAAGTTTATTGAGCTCGATGAATTTATCGAGAAGAATAATTACACAGGTAAGGATTTAATCGCAGTTCTTCATGAAGCACAAAGAATTTTTTCTTATCTACCTGAAGAAGTTCAAAGGCATATTGCAAAAAAACTCGATATTCCTGTATCAAAAGTTTATGGAGTCGTCACCTTTTACTCTTACTTTACGATGGAAAGAAAAGGAAGATTTGTCATCAATGTCTGTTTAGGAACAGCTTGCTTCGTTCGTGGATCAGATAAGATATTAGAAGAGTTTGAACAACAATTAAACATCAAGTGTGGTCAAACAACCAGTGATGGAAAATATAGTTTGCAAAGCCTTCGTTGCGTTGGAGCATGTGGTTTAGCACCAGTTATTCAAGTTAATGGAAAGACATACGGCAACGCGACAGTTGAAACAGTTAAAGAAATTTTAGCTGAATATCAGGAGTTATAAAATGAAAAGACTTAGTAGTTTTGAAGAATTTGATTTGTTAGCTAAAAACCTTGATGGTTTATTAGATGTGAAGAAGGGACTTGTTGGTGAATCGGATAAGTACATAATTTCTATTTGCTCAGGAACAGGTTGCCAAGCTAGTGATAGTGAAGAGATTTATCAAGAATTTAAAAGAATAATAAAGGAAAGAGAACTAGAAAATAAAGTTGAGTGTATGATATCTGGATGTTTTGGTTTTTGTGAAAAAGGACCAATAGTAAAGATCAGCCCAGATCACGCCTTCTATACAAAGGTAAAAGTTGATGATTGTGAACGTATTATCGTTGAACATATTATTAATCATCATACCGTTGAAGATCTTTTATATACCAATCCAACTTCTAATTTAAGAATAAGAAAGCAAGAAGATATTCCTTTTTATAAAAAGCAACATCGTATTGCATTAAGAAACTGTGGTTTGATCAATCCAGAAGATATTAAGGAGTATATTGCTAATAGTGGTTTTAGATCATTAGTTAAAGTTTTACAGTCAATGACACCAAATGATGTGATTGATGAGATAGTTAAGTCTGGTTTACGTGGCCGTGGTGGCGGCGGATTCACAACAGGAAAGAAATGGGAACTAACTCGTGCATCAAAAGGTAAGAAAAAATATGTTATTTGTAATGCGGATGAAGGGGATCCAGGAGCGTTTATGGACCGCTCAATTATGGAGGGTGATCCATTTTCTGTAATTGAGGCAATGACTATTGGTGGTTATTCTATCGGAAGTGATGAGGGTGTTATCTATATTCGTGCTGAATATCCTTTGGCTGTTGGTCGTTTAAAAAAGGCTATTGATCAAGCACGTGAATTCGGTTTTTTAGGAAAGAATATTCTTGGAACTGATTTTAATTTTGATATTAATATTAAGTTTGGTGCTGGAGCGTTTGTTTGTGGTGAAGAAACTGCATTGATTCATTCGGTTGAAGGCTCTCGTGGTGAACCAACGATTAAGCCTCCATTCCCAGCAGTTGCTGGTTTATTTGGAAAACCAACTGTCGTGAACAATGTTGAAACTTGGGCGAATATCCCATATATAATTGATAAAGGGTATGAAGAATTTATAAAGATTGGTACTGAAAAGAGCAGGGGTACAAAAGTCTTTGCACTTGCTGGAAAGATAAATAATGTCGGACTTGTTGAAGTACCAATGGGAACGACTTTAAGAGAAATAATCTATGATATCGGCGGTGGAATTAAAAATGATAAAAAGTTCAAGGCCGCACAAACTGGTGGTCCAAGTGGTGGATGTATCAGTGAAAAGGATTTAGATGTACCTATTGATTACGATAATCTTTTGGCTATTGGCTCAATGATGGGTTCAGGTGGACTTATCGTTATGGATGAAAGCGATTGTATGGTCGATATAGCAAAGTTTTATTTAGGCTTTACAGTCGAAGAAAGCTGCGGAAAATGTACACCTTGTCGAATAGGAAATAAAAGATTATATGAGATACTAGAAAGAATCTGTAATGGCGAAGGTGAAGAAGGTGATATAGAAAAACTGGAAAACCTTTCAGAAGTTATTAAAGATACAGCATTATGTGGTTTAGGACAATCTTCTCCTAACCCAGTTTTATCGACGATAAAACATTTTAGAGATGAATATGAGGCTCATATTAAAGATAAGCTTTGTCCAGCTAAAAAATGTAAGGCTTTAGCAAGATATGTCATAGACGATGATATCTGTGTTGGATGTGGTAACTGCGCTAGAAAATGTCCAGTCGATGCAATATATAAGACAGACATTAAGTCGAAAAGAAATAATAAACTATTCCTTTACCAAATCGATGACCACAAGTGTATAAGATGTGGAACTTGTGAATCAAACTGTCCACTTAAGGCGATTAGTTTATAGAGGTGAATAAAATGATAAATATTAAAATAAATGGAAAAGATTTGTCTGTTAGTGAAAACACAACGATTCTTCAAGCAGCGCGCCAATTAAACATAAAAATTCCTACACTTTGTCATATGTCATTGCATGTTGCCAACGAAAGAAATTGCACTTCTTCTTGTCGTATTTGTGTAGTAGAAGTCGAAGGAAGAAGAAATCTTGTGACAGCATGTTCAACATTATGCCAAGAAGGAATGAATATAAAAACTCATAGTTTAAGGGTTATTAATGCTAGAAGAACAATTTTGGAACTTCTTCTTTCTGATCACCCACTTGAATGTGTTACTTGCGATAAAAATGGTGTTTGTATATTACAAAATCTTGCACAAAAATATGGCATTTATGAAAATGCTTATAAAGGAGAAATGAGCAAGAAAAATGAACAAGAAAGTTCAATAGCAATTTTAAGAAATAATGCAAAGTGTATTTTATGCGGCGCATGTGAAACTGTTTGTAATAAAGTTCAAACAGTTAAAATCTTAACTCATAGAGGAAGAGGATTTACGACGACAATTGGTCCAGCATTTGAACTTGGTCTTGAGAATACTCCATGTACTTTCTGCGGACAATGTGTGTCTGTTTGCCCTACAGGTGCTTTAACACAGACTTCTATGATCGGTAAAGTGTGGAAAAACCTTGCTGATCCAAATAAGCATGTTGTTGTTCAAGTTGCACCTGCTGTCAGAGTTGCACTCGGCGAACTTTTTGATCGACCTTTAGGAGAGGTTGTTACTAAAAAAATGGTAGCAGCATTAAGGCAAATAGGATTCGATAAAGTGTTTGACACAGATTTTGCTGCGGATGTAACAATTTTAGAAGAAGCACATGAGCTATTAGAAAGACTTAATAAGAAGGAAAAGCTTCCTATTCTTACATCATGCTGTCCAGGTTGGATAAACTTCATTGAGCATCAATTTCCTGATTTAGTCGATATTCCTAGTTCTTGTAAATCTCCACATGAGATGTTTGGTTCGTTGGTTAAGTCATATTATGCTGAAAAAGTCGGCTGGGATCCTAAAGATATCGTTGTAGTTTCAATTATGCCATGTCTAGCTAAAAAATATGAAGCTAATCGTAAAGAGTTAGCACATGATGGATTAAAGGACGTTGATTATGTACTTACAACTAGAGAATTAGGAAAAATGATCAAAGAAGCAGGTTTGAATTTCAATGATTTACCTGATGATGAATTTGATAGCCCATTAGGTGAATCAACTGGTGCTGGTGTCATCTTTGGAGCATCAGGTGGTGTTATCGAAGCTGCATTAAGACAAGTTAAATATGATTTAGATGGTGAAAAGACACAATTAGAATTCAATGAACTTCGTGGACTTGAAGGAGTTAAGGTATGTGAAGTTGAAGTTAAAAACACTAAATTAAGAATCGCATGTGCATCAGGACTTGGAAATGCTAGAAAAGTTCTTGAGGCAGTAAAACTTGGAAAAGAGCACTTTGATGCTATTGAAATCATGGCTTGCCCAGGAGGTTGCATTAGCGGTGGCGGACAGCCAATTCATAAGAGAAAACTATCAAATACCATAATTAAGGCCAGACGTGATGGCTTATACAAGGAAGATAGATCAAAAGAACTTCGTATATCTAGTCTCAATAAAGATGTTCAAAAGCTTTATAAAGAATATATAGGAGAAATTGGTGGAAAAAGAGCTCATGAGCTTTTGCACACTGTTTTCTTCTCAAAGGAGGATTAATATGAGTGAATGTAATCATGATTGTAGTTCATGCTCTCAAAATGGATCGTGCAGTTCTAAGATTGAAAAATTAAAGTTCAATAAAGACTCTAGTGTAAAAAAAGTTATTGGCATTATATCGGGAAAAGGTGGTGTTGGCAAAAGCTTTACCACATCATATCTTGCTGTTCTTCTTGCAAGAGAAGGTTATAGAGTTGGAATAATTGATGCAGATATAACGGGACCAAGTATACCTTATGCTTTTGGTATAAAGGATAAGGCTTACGGCTCGGAGAATGGAATTTTCCCAGCATCAACAATGGGAAATATTAAGATTATTTCTAGTTCAATGCTTTTAGAGGATGAGACTGATCCGATAATTTGGAAAGGCCCGATGATTGGACAACTTGTTGAACAGTTTTACACCGATGTTATATTTGAAGAACTTGATTTTCTTTTAATAGATATGCCTCCAGGCACAGGAGATGTACCATTAACTGTACTGCAAAAATTTGATGTTGATGGTCTAATTTTGGTTACCTCACCACAAGGATTGGTAAAACAAATAGTTGAGAAGGCGGCTAAGATGGCTGAAACAATGAAAACACCGATTTTAGGATTAGTAACGAATATGAGTTATGTTTTATGTCCTAAATGTGATGAGAGAATAGATATATTTGGTAAGTCGAAAAGTGAAGAATTAATTGAAGCATATAGTATTAGATCTTGTGCAGAAGTCCCATTTTCACAAAAAATCTCTGAAGCAGTAGAAAAAGGTAAAGTAGAACTATTATCTGTAGATTATATGGATAGTATAAGAGATGAGGTTTTAAAACTACTTAATGAATGAAGAAGAAGCAATTAATACTTTTTTAAGTACATTTAAAGAACTTGAAGAAGAATTAGTTAAAATAGCCGGATTAAAAGAAAACTATACATCATTTTCTCGTGCACTAAACTATATTCATAATAACAATCTTGATCCATTTGTTTCTTCTGATAATGTATACGAGTTTTTAAAGACAGCATCTGATTTAAGAAATATTCTTTCACATAGAAATAATGTAGCTCTACCAACTGAAGATTTTCTCAATAAGTTTTTGAAAATTGCTGATAATATAATACATCCTACATTATGCATAGATATTGCTACTAAGGGTAATGATATTATTATAGGAAGAGAAAGTGATAAATTACTTTATTTGATGTATTTAATGGATAGAAAGTATATTTCACATATTCCAATTTACACAGATGATTATAAGTTTTTAGGTGTATTTTCTCGAACAACTCTCTATGAGTATTTCTTAAGTAAAAAGAGTATAAATTTTGATGAAAACACTAGAGTTAGTGAAGCAAAGGAATTTATTGATATAAGTAAACACGGCAACGAAAAGTATTTATTTGTAAATAGATATGCAAAAATAGTTGATGTTTATAAACAGCTATTAAAAAAGACCAAAGAGGATAGAAAACTATCGTGTATTTTTATAACACCAAATGGTAAAATGAATGAAAAATTGCTTGGTATTGTTACACAAGTTGACATTTTAAAATTAGCAGCTGAAATTGAATAATCTTTTAAAAGCACACAACTAAAGGAAATTAATGAGGAAACAACTTTTATTGTATAGACAAAGTTGTTTTTAGAACAAACTGTGAAATGTGAAAATAAAACATTTCATAATAAAACAATTTTAGTTCTTACTTCTTATTTTAAAAAGTGTTATGAAATTAGAACAAGTATAGATTAGTATTTTTATTTAACTTTTAAGCGATTATTCTTTATTTTCTAATAGAGTTGAGAATGTTTTTTCTAATTCTTCTGACTGAGAAGATTGCATTTCAGATAATCTTTTATTTTCTTTAAACCACAAGCGAGCTTCATGTCTTATTCTATCGTTCATTCTTGCGACTTTAAGTAGTTTTTTATATGGACTTAAGTGTTTAACACATATAGGAATTATTATAATTGTTGCAAGTCCTGAAATAGAAATAAAAATGGAAAACTCAACAATAGCACCAGCTGCTAAAAAAACAAAAGACAAAGTAAATAGAGGAAGTAAAATGAATAGTAAAAACCAAATTTTTTGCTTTTTGCGTAAAATAGACTTTACTTCGTCCTCTTCTGGTGTTTCGTATAAGGTGATGTTTTTAAAAGTTTCTTTCATAAAAGTTCTCCTTAGATTTATTTAAGTTTAACATTAACATTTATTTTTGTCAAAAAGTATTATTTTGTAATTGGATAAACATTTATTATTTTACAAAAAGCATAGTAGTGCATATAAACGATATTAATTTGCAACTTTTTCGCAACAATTATTATAGTTCAATGCACAAAAAAACCCTACAAATAGGGCATTTTCTGCTAATTTGGTGACCCTAGTGGGATTCGAACCCGCGAATGTATGCGTGAGAGGCATATGAGTTAAGCCGCTTCTCCATAGGGCCATTGCTAATATTTAAACATAACTAAATTACTTTTACAAGTTAAATATTAAAAAAACATCAATATATTATTCGTACAAAAGTTTTTTTGCTGAGTTGATAGCCATCAGCTCTAATGCATAAAGTCTATTTTTTAATACTTCTTCTGAGCACATATCTAGTCCATAAGTTGATAACATTTCAAATTCATTTATTCCTAAAAACTTTGATAATGCTCTTAGATATGTTCCACCTTGTTCCATAATATCATCATCAGGTATATTCATTCCTCTTGTAGTTATATATATCATTTTTTTAGCTTTACAACACCCGATACAATCGCCATCTTGATTTACTTGAAAAGTAATACCAGCAACAGAAATGTTCTCAAAATATGTCTTAAGCTTAGCTGGAATGCTCATATCCCAAAATGGAGCAGCCACAATAATGTAATCAGCATTATAGAATTGCAGAGCATATTTAAAAAAAGAACTATTATTTTTTAAATCCATGAGTAACTCGGATCTTTTATTAAGAAGGTAATTGTTAAGAGGTACTACATCTAAATCATTGATATCGATATATTCGAAACAAAAAGAGTTACTATTTTTTAAAACATTAACATATGAATCAAGAATCTTTTTAGTTCTTGATTCGCTTTTTCTAATACAGGAATCAATAATAAGTACTTTTTTCATAAAAATATTATTTCATTATTACTAAACAAAGTCAAATATTAATGTGTTTGCTTCGCCTTTTTGCGGCTTCACTTCTGGCCAAATAGAGGGGTAATTTATG
>CAOSOP010000058.1 GCA_948525355.1 uncultured Bacilli bacterium
CTACACCGCTCCCTCCTCCTCCGCCTACGGCTACGGATTCGGGAGCGGTGTAGGAGGTGCGGGCGAGCAAAAGTTCAGACAAGATTATAGTAGTATATAAATTATATATATAAATATATTTATATATATTTTATTTAATTTATATGTTATACTTATATAGTATGAAAAAAGTAACCATAGAAACCGATTATATTAAACTTGGTCAATTGTTAAAATATCTCGGACTTGTTGAAACAGGAGGAACGGCAAGTATTTATTTATCGTATGGTGATGTTGAAGTAGATGGAATGACAGAACTTCGTAGGGGACGAAAGATTTTACCTGGTTCTGTTGTGAAGATAGATGGCGAGGAGTATATCATATGCAAATAAATAGGATTGCTCTGCGCGGCTTTAGAAATTATGATAATGTTTCTTTTAATATTGAATCTGATAAAGTTTTTATTCTTGGAAGTAACGGTGCTGGTAAAACAAATATTCTAGAAGCAATTCATTACCTCTCGATGACTAGGTCACTTAAAAAAGCAGATGACGAAGAACTTATCAGGGTTGGGAATGACTTTGCATTTATTTCTATATCATATCTGAATAAAGGTGAGAGCCACTTGTTTGAAGGGACAATTGAAAAGGATAAGAGGTCGTTTGTAATAGATGATGTTAAGAAAAAGACAGCTTCAAGTGTTATAGGTAATTTATTAACTATTCATTATGATCCAACTATGGTGTTTACATTTAAAGAGGACCCTCTAGTTAGAAGAAAGTTACTTGATGAAACTATATCAATGGTTGATTCTCAGTACTTATATTCATTAGGGAGGTACAAGAAATATATCAAGGAAAGAAATCAAGCTTTAGCCTTGAGTTATGATCCTGATGTATTAAGCATTCTATCACTAGAACTGATACAAAGCTCATATAGAATAGCTGTCTTAAGAAGAAGATTCATTGAACGCTTGAATTTAAGGGTTAATGATATATTTAAAAGATTAGATAATTCTGATAAGAAGATTACTATTAAATATAAAACGAATGTTTCTCTAGCGGATACATATGAAGACTATTTAAAAGAAATGAAAGAAAAGTATCAAGAAAATGCTAGTGAAGAAATATCGAGGAAGATGACACTTATAGGAATTCACCGTGATGATATGATAGCTGAAATTGATGGACTGGAACTTGGTGCTAGTGGTTCGCAAGGGCAAAACAGATTGGTTACTATAGCGATTAAGTTTGCTACAGCTGAACTGATTGAAGAAGTTACTAAATCTTATCCTATTCTTCTATTTGACGATATACTATCGGATTTAGATAAGGATAGAATGGGAAGGCTGATAAAAGAAATGGAAAATTATCAAGGACAAGTGTTTGTAACGAGTTGTGTTGATAGTGAGGAAGTCTTATCTTGGGAGAGAATTAAAATACAAGACAATAAAATAAGGAGGATATAAAAATGGAAGACTTGGAAAATGAAGAATTAGAACTAAAAGATGAATCTGAAGATTTTGACAGTGAACGAGTTGAGTTTGTTGTTTTATCTAATGAGGAAGAACGTGAGCAGGAACAGGCCAAGGCTAATTATGAGGCGGATGATATTCAAGTATTAGATGGATTAGAGGCTGTTAGAAATAGACCTGGTATGTATATTGGTACCACTTCTGAAAGAGGACTTCATCATTTAATTAGAGAGATTGTCGATAATGCCGTTGACGAAGCTTTAGCGGGTTATTGTAATAATATCAGTGTTATAATCCATAAAGATAACAGTGTTACTGTTAAAGATGATGGACGTGGTATTCCTTGTGGTGTTGTAGAAAAAACTGGCAAGTCTGCTGTTGAAACAGTTTATACAGTTTTACATGCTGGTGGTAAATTTGAAGGATCTGATGGATATAAAGTTTCTGGTGGTTTACATGGTGTTGGTGCATCGGTCGTCAATGCTTTATCTACAAAGGTTGATGTTAGAGTTTGTCGTGAAGGAAAAATTCACGAAATTCACTTTGTTGATGGTGGACATGTTATAGCGCCAGGTATTCAAATAGTTGGTGAATGTGCTGAAGAAGTTACTGGTACAGAAGTTACTTTCTCACCAGATCCAGCAATCTTTAAAGAAACGACCGTCTTTAACTATTCTAATGTTAGAGATTATTTAAAACAGACTGCTTTCTTAAATAAAGGATTATCAATAGATTTATATGACGAGAGAAAAGATGAACTAGTTCATGACCACTTCTCTTATACTGGTGGAATTATCGACTATGTCGCTTATATGAATACTGGTAAGGAAGTTTGTACACCTACAATCTGTCATTTTGAAGGAAAGGCAATGGACATCTTTGTTGAAGCAGCTTTCCAACCAACAAATACACAGATATTTAATATTCGTTCATTCTGTAACAATATTTGTACTACAGGTGGTGGAACACATGAAGAAGGATTTAGACTTGCTTTTGGTCGTGAAATGAATGAGTATTTCAGACGCTCTGGTTTGAATAAAGCTAGTGGAGAAAGTTTTAAATACGAAGATTTAACAGAAGGATTAACTGTCATTGTTTCAGTTAAGCATCCAGATCCTCAATATGAAGGACAGGTTAAGGATAAATTAGGAAATAATGAGGTCAGAAAGATTGTTTCCTCAGTCATTGGTGACCAACTTCGTGAATGGTTATTAGAACATCCAGAGGAAGGAAAACTCTTCTATAAACGTGTTGAAAGAGCCTATAAAGGAAGAAAGGCTGCTGAGCGTGCAAGAATGGCTGTATCAAAGAAGACATTTTCAGGCTCAATGCCAGATAAATTAGCGGATTGTATATCAAAGAAACCAGAAGAAAGAGAGTTGTTCATTGTTGAGGGTAATTCAGCTGGTGGTTCGGCTAAAAACGGACGTGATAACTATACACAAGCTATCCTTCCATTGAGAGGTAAGATATTAAACGTTGAGAAAGCACAAGCGACAAGAATTGAAAAGAATGCTGAAATTGAAAATATGATTCAAGCGATTGGAACTGGTACAAATAATAGCTTTGATATTGAAAAACTAAAGTTCCATAAAATTATCATCATGACCGATGCTGATGTCGATGGATCACATATTAGAATATTGTTACTTACATTCTTCTACCGCTTTATGCGACCACTTGTTGAGCAGGGATTCATCTATATAGCTCAACCACCTCTTTATCAATTGAAGTATGGTGGACATGAGTATTATTGCTTTAGAGAAGAAGAACTTCCATTATTAAAATCTAAACTTCCAGAAAATGCTAAGTATTCATTACAGCGTTATAAAGGTTTAGGTGAAATGGATGCGGCACAACTTGCAGAAACAACAATGGAAAAAGATAAGAGAAAACTATTAAGGGTTACTGTTAACGACGCAGAAGAAGCTAATAACGCTTTAATGGACCTCATGGGTAATAATGTAGAACCAAGAAAAGAGTTTATTTCAGCAAACGCACAGTTTGTTAAGAACTTGGATATATAAGGAGTAGAATATGAGTGCAGAAGAAAAAGATTTAGAACTTGAAGAAGAAATTGAAGAGCAAGAAGAGTTAGAAGAAGAACAATCTCAAGAAGATGAAGAAGTTGCTTCTCCTATTGAAGGCTTTGTTGAAGGTATTCAAGGCGGTGTCGGTGAGACAGAAATGGGCAAAGAAATTAAGAGTTCATTCCTTGAATATGCGATGTCAGTCATCGTAGCACGTGCTATTCCTGATGCAAGAGATGGATTTAAGCCAGTTCATCGTCGTATCATCTTTGGCATGAATGCTATGGGTATGCAACCAGATAAACCGTTTAAGAAGTCAGCGCGTATCGTTGGTGACGTCATGGGTAAATATCACCCTCATGGTGATTCAGCAATCTATGGAACTATGGCACGTTTAGCACAAGATTTTGCTATGCGTTATCCATTAGTTGATGGTCATGGTAACTATGGTAGCCAAGATGGTGATGAACCAGCCGCCATGCGTTATACTGAAGCTAGAATGAGTAAGATATCTTTGGAAATGGTCAAAGATATAAACAAGAATACTGTTGATTTTGTCGATACATATGATGGTGATGGAAAAGAACCAGTCGTACTACCAGCACGTATGCCAAACCTTTTGGTCAACGGATCCAGTGGTATTGCTGTTGGTATGGCAACAAACATTCCACCTCATAACTTAAAAGAAACTATCAATGCTATTCAAGCTTTGATAAAGAATCCTGATATGGACACATTAGAATTGATGAATATCATCAAAGGTCCAGATTTCCCAGGTGGTGGTATTATCATGGGACGTTCAGGTATCAGAAGATATTTCGAAACAGGATCAGGTTCAGTAAGAGTTAGAGGAAAATACCATATTGAAGAAAAAGGAAATAGAACTTCGATAGTATTTGATGAATTGCCATATATGGTAAATAAAAAAGAATTAGCTAAAAGAATTATGGATTTAGTTAATAATAAGGTCATCGAAGGTATTCAAGGAATCAACGACTACTCTTCACATAAAATAGGAACTCGTTTCCAGATAGATTTAAAGAAAGGTGTTAATGTAGAAATTGCATTAAATCACTTGTTTAAATATACAAAGCTAGAAGATAGATTTGCAGTTAATATGCTAGCGCTTGATAACGGTGCACCAAAAGTTCTATCGATGAAACGTGCACTTGGAATCTATCACGATTTCCAATGTGAAGTTATTGAACGTAGAACAAAGTATGACTTAGAGAAGGCGTATGCAAGATTACATATCTTAGAAGGATTGATCAAAGCCATCGATAACATTGATGAAGTTATTGCTATAATCCGTGCAAATAAGGTTGCTGCAGAAGCCGCAAACCAATTAATGGATAGATTTGGATTTACTAAGATACAAACCAAAGCCATTATGGAGTTAAAACTTGAAAGACTTGTCGGTATGGAAAAGCAAAAAATCGCCGATGAGGACAAACTCTTAAGAGAAAATATTGAGCATTATAATGCTATACTAAACTCTAAAGAAGTTCTTGAACAAACTTTATATGATGAATTAGAGGTTATCAAGAATAGATTTGGTGACGATAGAAGAACAGAAATCAGTGATAAAGAAATCATCGAAGAAGATGAAGATTTGATTCCTGATGCTCCAGTATTAATTGCTCTTACAAATACTGGATATATTAAGAGAATGGATCCATCAGAGTTTAGAGTTCAAAATAGAGGTGGAGTTGGTGTCATTGGTATGACAACAAAAGAAGATGATAGCGTTCAAATTCTAAGCCGCAGCCGCACCAAGATTGATGTTTTGTTCTTCACATCATTAGGAAAGGTCTATCGTTTAAGAGGATATCAAATCCCAGAAGGAAGCAGAACTTCAAAAGGTATGCCGATTGTAAACCTCTTACAACTTCAACCAGAAGAAAAAGTTTTATCCATCATATCGGTTTGGAATTATGATGATAATCACTTCTTATTCTTCGCAACAAAGAATGGTGTAGTTAAGCGTTGTTCAGTAAGCAACTTTAAACTGATTAATCGTAACGGAAAGATTGCTATTGATTTACGTGATGGCGATACATTAGTTGATGTTAAATATACAGATGGTACGGCAAAGATTTGCTTAGGCTCATCAAAAGGAAAACTTTGTGAATTTGATGAAAATGAAGTTCGTGCTATGGGAAGAACAGCCGCAGGTGTAAAAGGTATGACATTAGAAGAAGATAGTTATATTGTTGGACTTGCTACAACATTAGAAGGTGATAAGATTCTCTCAGTTTCAGAAAATGGTTTAGGAAAACTTACACCAATTGAAGAATATCGTTTAACAAGACGTGGTAGTAAAGGTGTTATCACCATGAGACTTACAGAGAAAACAGGTGATCTAATCACTGTTACAGCTGTTAAAGGTGATGAGAACCTCCTTATTTCAACCGATGCAGGAACGATTATAAAGACTTCTATAACACAAATAAGCTCATTCGGTCGTAACTCCTCTGGTGTTAAACTTATCACATTAAGAGATCAAGAAAAGATAGCATCATTTACTGTTGAACCTAATGTTGAACATGCATTAGAAGAAATGGCAACTGAAGAAGAAAATAGTCCATCTGAAGCAAAAGCAACAAACGAAGTTAAAGAAGAAAATGACGAAGTAGATTTAGATGAAGATTTAGAAATTCAAGAAACTGGTGACGATGACGAAATCTAATATGAGAAGAGTATTCATACAACCATGTGAAAAAGTATCTAAATCATTATCATGGCGTGCTGAAAAAAGAATAATCGATTTAATCAATACTATCGGCGATATAACTATTGCCGATAGTATTGAAGATGATGTGGATTTAGCCGAATTTTATAATCTTGATTCTTTCATAGAACATGAGGGACAGATAACAAGTTTAGGCATTCCATTTATTTATCATGCTTATATATCAAGAGATGATTTTAATATACAAAGAAAAGAAAAAACGATAGTAGATTATGAGCTTAGAAAAGATGGAATTAGAGTTCTAAACAAAGCAGCTTGTGTTATAGTGTTTTTTGAAACTCAAAAAGAAGAGTTAATTAAGTTTGGAGTTACATCAAGAATAGAAGTTATACATCCTATAGGGATAAACTACAAAAATCTTGATGAATTAACAAAAGCAGCTTTTAAAAAAGTTAATCAAATATATTCAGACAATAAATATGTAACAAGCATAGAAGAGTATGAATGGCGTGATAAATATCAAGATATAGAAATACTATCAAGAATTATGCCAAATATAGAGTTCTTTAATCTAGCGTTAAGAAAAGCATATTCGAAAAAATTTAATGCATATTCAACAGATTTAAAGAACAATCATTTCTTATATAGATTATCTATACCATTAATACCTTCCTTAATTCATAATAGTGCAGTGCATATAATCCGTGATAATGAATTTTGTTGCTTATTTTTAATGGATTACATATGTACATCTATACCAGTATTATCACTAGGAAATATATTTTTGGATAGTCTGTTAAAAAAAGAAGATAGATCTGATTTAAATGATATTGATAATGTATACAATGTTTTAAGTGAAAAAATATTAACAGGCGTTTCAACTGAATATAAAGAATACACAGAATATAATTTAATTGACGAAGCAAAAGCACTTGCAGATATATATAACTCTATTCTATAGTTTGCTTCGCCTTTTTGCATCCCCTGGCCGAAGTTCTGAGGCCAGGTATTTGCGGTCGGATTTTGGACTGAATCGTCGTTAGAATTCCATTGTGTTCCGATAGTTTCTGGCGTACCTAAATAGACTTTTATATTGTACTTTGGTAGTCTATATTTGTAATAGAAGAAGTACAAATTACGCGCTATATTAAAGGAATTTAGTGAGGAAACAACTTCTAATTTGCTAATGGGGTTG
>CAOSOP010000059.1 GCA_948525355.1 uncultured Bacilli bacterium
GCCCCGCACCGAACCCTCCTCCTGCGCCTGCGGCTACGGATTCGGGTTCGGTGCGATAGGAGGTGGAGGCGAGTTATATTTTTATGTTTTAGTTGTATGAAATTTTTAAAATAACAAGATTTATTTTGCGATAATGTGTCTACGCCTTTTTGCATGTTGCTTTGGTACGAGTTTGGCCATTGGTTCGCATTTGGCGTAGTTTCACCAGAATTTTCTAGCCATCTTTCTGATATTGTTACAGTGATTCCAAGATAAAGTTTTGGATTATATTTTGCGGTAGAAATCTGTTTTCCAAAGTAGCACATATAGTACCCAAGTTTTGGAGTGTTCAACATGGAAACAATCTCTAAATTTGCTAATGGACTGATTCCTTTTATTATCTGTGGAAGACTATATACATAATTAACATCATTCCATGCAGATATTGTATGCCTTCCACCAGATGTGTAATTATATCTAAGCGGAGCACCACCACTGGATCCACTATTTCCATTGCCGGGGGTTGCAGATTCGGTTTTGGCGTTGGCAGATGTTTGGGTGAGTCTGATTTTTTACTCGCCTTTTTGCAACGTCTGTTGATAGCTTTGGGGCCAGCCGGAAATTTGGGTTGGATTTGAACCGCCGTTTGGAGAGTACCAAATCCATCGTGGAGAGAGTGTTTGAAGCGTACCGATATACACTTTTGGATAGTAATGTTGTACGCAATTTGTTGTGTCGAAAAAGTACATTGCATTGGCTGTTGATGGGAGGTTTAGAGTAGAAACAACTTCTAATCTCGAATTGGAGTTGCTTCCCAAATTTAGCTGTAATTGACCATACGATACTCTGCTATCATTCCATGGTGAGAACATATGATATGTAGTATTGGTATATGCATAACGAAGCGGCGCTCCGCCTCCAACACCTACTCGTCCGCTGCCGGGGGCAGCGCTCTCGGCGGCGTTGTGGGCAGTGGTGGCGAGAAAATAGATTTATTAAAAATTGTTTATTTTTACTATCCTTTTTGCTGGTCCGCTTGGTACGAGTTTGGCCATTGGTTCGCATTTGGCGTAGTTTCACCGGAATTTTCTAGCCATCTTTCTGATATTGTTACAGTGATTCCAAGATAAAGTTTTGGATTATATTTTGCGATAGAAATCTGTTTTCCAAAGTAGCACATATAGTACCCAAGTTTTGGAGTGTTCAACATGGAGACAATCTCTAAATTTGCTAATGGACTGATTCCTTTTATTATCTGTGGAAGACTATATACATAATTAGCATCATTCCATGCAGATATTGTATGCCTTCCACCAGATGTGTAATTATATCTAAGTGGAGCACCACCACTGGATCCACTATTTCCATTGCCGGGGGTTGCAGATTCGGTTTTGGCGTTGGCAGATGTTTGGGTGAGTTATATTTGTTAGCATTAGCATAGAATAGATGTGTCCGATAAGACTTGCTTTTATTATTCTTTCGCCTTTTTGCGAGTTACTCTGATATGAGTTGGGCCATTGATTTGGGTCGATTTTTGAAGCGTATTCGGGGTCATATAACCAGGTTACCGAAGCGGTTTGTATAGTACCTAAATAGAGTTTGGGATTGTATTTATTGATACAAAAGGCCGACTGATAGAAGTACATATTAATAGCCTGCGATAAGAGGTTTAGCGAAGAAACAACTTCTAAATTAGAAATAAAGTTGTTTCCAGAATTAAGCTGTGCTATAGCGTATGTGTATTTAGATTCATTCCATGTAGATAGGCCACAAAATCCACTCGCCGTAAAGTTATAGCGTGCAGGCACCCCATCTCCTACGCCACCATCTTCACTCGCCCCGAAGGGGGCTCGCTCGATGGTGGCGTAGGAGGATGGGGTGAGAAATCTAAAGTATTGTGTACTGTTTCTTATGAGCAAAGTAGAAGAATGGTTTGGCAAATATAAACTTTTTTAGTGCATTATATCGCATTGCTTTTTTATTGTATTCTAAAGATTTACTTTCTAATTCTTCAAATGATGATGAAGCATCAATACTATCCTTTAGATTTTGTGATGGCAAAATCTTTTCGCTCGCAATGTCTTTTTTTATTAGAATAAGAATAGTTTTTTGTATGAAGACAAGCGTTGATATATCTTTAGCAAGTGTTAGTTGATCTATGTATGGTGTGAAGTCTATAAGTGGAGTTTCATATTCTTCTAAAAATGATTTTAATAGGGAATCTACATCTTTAGTTTTTTTATAGATTAGTTCGTTTAAAGGATCTAGAAGCGCGTTAACTTTTTTTTCTAATGGTAAACTGCATAAAAAAACGATAAGGCCTATAAGAAGGTTTATTATAATAACACCTACAATTGCTAGAGCGATAATAACCCAATCGATATTGGATTCTGATAGGATATTTGTTTTAATCATGTAATAAGTATAACAAAAATAGATGCAATTTGAAATAATAATAAAAAGATGGTATCTTTGAGTTTACTGACACATTTTTTATACATTAGTAGGTGTATATATAAGAGAAAATTTTCCTATTACCATTATTTTGATAAATTTATAAAAATGCTTTAAGTTTGAAAACAAACTTGTTATAATGAGTTAAGTAAGCATTGGTTTAAGGAGATGCAGGTAGTAGTAAATGAAAAGTATTAAAGAAAGATTAGAAAGCAAAGATAGAACTGTAATTGAAAGAATTTACATGAAATATTCCAAAGATTTGTTTTATTTTGCATATTCTTTATGTAATAATCAGGACTTAGCACAAGATATCGTTGACCAAGCTTTTGAAAGATGGATTTATAAAGCACCAAATATAGATGATGATGACATGATCTTTCATTATTTATTGAAGATTGAAAGAAATCTAATTTATGACTATAACAAGGAAAGAAAACATTATTATTTCTTTAGAACTGATGAAGAATATGATTCAGCGATGGAAAATATTGCTGATCCTGACTCTTTAAAGGAAAAAGAAGATGGTAGTTTTATTGAATTCTTGCAATCTGTTTTATCAGTTGAAGATTATATGCTCTTATACTACCACGATGTTTATGAATATGATTTTAAAAGAATTGCTGAAATATATTGTTTAACTCCGCGTCAAGTTCGTTATCGCTATAAAAAGATAGTTGCTAAAGTTAGGAAATTATATGCAGAACGAATGGGAAACGGAAATCCCTATTATAAGCAAATTATTGAAAAAGAAAATTCGAAATAGTTTAAGATTTAAACTTATTTTTGCATGGGCGAAGTAATCATTTTTAAGGACCTAACATATATATAGATAGAAGAGAGGTATATTCTAATGCAACAACCACCAAATTACTTTGGTAATTCCTATCCAAACGGTCCTACAATGTCACAACAGCAAGGCTCCTACCCAGAATCATCACCATATATGGGTTCTAAAGACTATCCACAGCCACAAAGAGCAAGTAATAACGATAACCCACCACCAGCAAATCAAAATACAGTAGATAATGATCCTTCACTACAAGTTTTCCCACTAGAAGGAATGGAAGAAAGAGAAATTACTATTTATGCTACTTTCCCAGATTCTGTAAAATGGCATGATAAAGTATTCACTGGATACTTATTATCCAGAAGCAATGAAGCCTTGACTATTTTAGACAAGGAAACCAAAAAGTTCGTAAGCATTGTTTCAGTCTATATTAACTATGTTGAAACAAAAAGCAAAGAGATTTCTTACCCATACTAATTAGAATTATGATGGAGGATGAAGCCTAGATATTAGACTTCATCCTTTTAGGTAGTATGGGTGCTTTACTAGGATACGATGGACCATAACGTACTACCCACCATCATGGTTGGAAGGTGTAATTTAACCTTCCAATAACATAACGATTTAGTTTTACAAAAGTGACAAAAAATTTATTATTTTTTTAATTAATATAAAATTAAAGGAAAAAAGACCTATATAGTAAATATGATGTATATAAAAAAATATCTTATTATGTATAAAAAAGGATAGAACATCACATTCTATCCTTGGTAGTGTATTTATGCTTGCTTTACTAGGACAGATGGACCATAATGCACTACCACCATTATGATTCAGAAGGTTTTATAAATAACCTTCTAATAATATAACGATTTAACAAGGTTAAAATGACAAAAAAAAAATAAAAATTTATAAATATACAATGATGATGAAGTATGATATTTTATTGGCTTATCCCTTTTTTAAAGTCGATTAGTAAAAACTATATAATAATTTATTTGATGTATTTTAGCCATTTTAAAATTTTTTAATAACTTATATACTTACTTTTACCTAGTAAAATATAATGATAATGCAATGAATAATAGTTTATCTATTAATATTTAATTAAGAAAAAATAAATTTGGTTAATAAATTTATAAAATTGTATTTATTTTATTTTGACTATGTGTTAAACTAATTTCGAAAGAAATATGATTTTTAGTGATATTATGGTAAATTCAATAAGCTCATCTAATGAACTGGTTACAGAAGTTCGAAAGTTACTTAGGACCAATCCAATCAATCCTTTGTCAAAGAAGGTTGAAATTTTTGGATTTGAACCTCCATTCGTTGATTTTTTAATCGACTTTGATTTTGAAGAAGATTCAGTTTATGACTGGTATTCTTACTTCGTATATCAAGCTACCTTAGGGAATTTTGATTATGAATACTTCTATCGAATAAGAATATTGTTTGATGCATTATTAAAAAAAGATAATTTGGATTTGCTTTATTATCTTGGACTTGTCGTTTGTAGAAGTGATGAATATTGTGGATTGAGAATTTTAGAGCTAGCTGCTAATAATGATTGCATTCCTGCTTTATTAAAACTTTTAAATCATTATTGTTACAATAGTTACGACAGAAGTATGGTAAGAGCACTCTCTTATGCTCGCTCTTTAGCAAAACTAGGATATACTATTGCATTATTTACTATTGGATATTTAACAGATATTGGATATGGTGGAGCAAAGCCTAATAGAGATTCAGCTATAAAGATTATGGAAGAAGCTAGCGAATATGGCTCTGAAGTTGCTAGAGAATGGTTATTAAGGAATAGAAATAGGAATGTAGATTAATGATTTATCTCCTATATAATCCACTATCTAAACAAGGCAAGTGCTATAAGGCCTGCTTAAAGCTTGAAAAAAAGTTAAAGAAAAAAAGTGAAGATAAAATTATGGTTATTTCATTAATTGATTTAATCAATAATGCAGATTTTTTTGTGTCACAAATAAAAGAAGATGATAGAGTATATATAGTAGGTGGTGATGGAACCCTTCATCATATTATAAATTATTATGACCTCTCTAATACTAATTTTAAGTTATTCTATAGTCAGGGTGGATCAGGAAATGATTTTTGCCGTGGAAGAAAAAAGAAAAAACTTTTTGAAATTACTGATGAAATAAAAAATCTTCCAAAATACATAGTTGAAGGACAAGATCAAAAGCAATTTGTTAATGGTGTTGGACTTGGAATTGATGCTGATATATGTGTTGTAAAAGATAAGGATAAGAGCAGTTATGTAAAAGCTACATTAAAGTGCTTAAGAACATATAAACCATATTCAATTGATTTAGATGTGGATGGTAAGAAATTGCATTATGATAATGTCTGCTTTTTTACTGTAATGAATGGAAAATATATGGGTGGTGGAATGAAGATGGCCCCTAAAGCAAATAGATATGATGATCATTTAGATCTAGTTGTTATTACCATTAAAAAACCGCGTAGACTGATAGCACTATTCCCAACAGTTTTTTTAGGAATACATCCATTGTTTAAGAAGATTGTACATATAATGCCATGTAAATTGGTTAAAGCAAATTTATCTTGTTCACAGAATTTGCAATCAGATGGCGAAGTTACTCCAAATGTTCAAAGTGTAACTATTTCTATAAATTAATTGGGTTAGAAAAATAGCATTTATTATAAAATATTTTTTATTTATGGTGTAAATTATTATGATTCTAATTGTCTTAGTGTATATTTTTTTCATATAAGATAAATGTCAAAACAGTTGCTAAATAAAACAATTTATATAGAATTTGTCGAATTTTGTCGAGAAAAGAAAAAAGAAAACAAGTGCGAAAAATGAATTTATAAATTTTAAAAAAATTGTTTACATTTTTAAATTAAAGTTTTATAATCAAATTGCTTTACGAGGAAGAGGAGAACAAACTCTATGTCCAGAAAATAGAATGGATGCTTGTAAAGTTTTTGTTTGCTTCTTTCTCGTTAACGAAAGGAGAAAGTTGCGAATGAAGAAGTTTTATCTAGTGATGAAAGACAGAAAACTCATTACTGAAGTTTCATCAAAATTAGCTGAAAGCAAAGTATTTCAATTTGTTGGTTTAAGCCATAACATTGAAGAGGCTATAGCTAATATTGATGCAATACTTAAAACTGATATTGTCTTAGTTGAGAATTGTTTTAGTGAGAATGATGCACACGATTTCATTAAAGCCGCTAATGTTCGTATTGCTGCTTGTGGTAAAGGAAAAAGACTTTACAAAGCATTAGTAGCGGAGCCAAATTCCATACAGGAAAGTGATGTGAATAGTATGGGATATGATATCTTGTTATCTACAACTGATACACAAACGAAGATGGCTAATAAGCTATACTCGAGAATATTCTCTAACACTTGTCATCTTTTAGATAAGTATATTAGTAAAATAATATCTGATGGAATTGACATTAATGGTTTTAATGAAGAATTAAGTTCCATTCTTCATAGTGTAGGTATACCAGCTTCGTTACTAGGCTATAAGTTTTTAAAAGTAGCGATAGAAATGGCATTCATCAATATTGATTGTGTTACTTCCGGTGTAACAAAGATAGTTTATCCAACTATTGCATTAATGTATAAAACAAGTCCTACCAAAGTCGAAAGAGGAATTAGGCATGCAGTAGAATCTGGATGGCAAAGAGCTGATGTAGAAACGATGGATAAAATATTTTCCTATTCATATTCTAATGAAAAGGGAAAGCCAACTAATGGTGAGTTCATTGCCAATATTGCTGATTACCTATTAGTCAAATTCCGTGCAGAAAGAAAACAATTTGTCATAGATCACGCTGAAGAAATAGCAAAGATAAATGCCATTTTGGATTTTACTGATATAGAAGATTTAATTACAAACTAAGTTTTTGGAAGAAAAAATACAAGCATCTATTCTAATAATATTAATGAGTTAGTTAATCTAGCTCATTTTTAATTCTTTATTAATCTCGGTATGTCTTTATAATGTTCTGTAATTGGTAATATGTTCGCTTCGCCTTTTTGTGACGTCTGGCCGAAGTTCTGAGGCCATTGATTTGCGG
>CAOSOP010000060.1 GCA_948525355.1 uncultured Bacilli bacterium
TAGATGTTATAAGGAGTTTATATAGTTGTGGTTGCATTAACTTTGACATCTAACCTTCTAATAGTTCTAGTCCAAATGCAACAACTGGAGGCGGTGGAGAAGGAGAGACAGTTGTTATTCCAAGTGGTAAATCAGAGCAAAGTTATTTTCAAAGTGTAATGACTAGATCTTATTCCTCAAATGTTGTACCTTCTATCGGTAATCCAAATCTTCTTGTAATACCTGTTGATTTTTCCGATTATACATGTAGTAGTCTAGATGGTGGTTGTAAAGGATCAAAGGAAAGAATCGAGGATGGTTTCTTTGGTAAAAGAGAAGAAGGCGAGCAAATTGAATCTTTAGCATCTTTTTATGAGAAGTCTTCTTTTGACAAACTACATCTTCAAGGATATGTTACTGATTGGCAACGTGCTCCACATTCAGCAAAGAGTATTGTTTCAAAGAGTTCAAGTGAATTCTTAAGTTATATTGAGAATAATATCATCAATAAAACATTAGCTAAACTTGAAAAACAGGGAGTTGATATTTCTAAGTTTGACACCGATGGTGATGGACTTATTGATGGTGTTTGGGTTGTGTACTCATTAAGTTACGATCCAGATGTATCAAAGCTTGATGATCCAAATGGCAACTTCTGGGCCTATACATACTGGGCTTCTGAGGATGTCTCTTATGCTAATGGATCTACTTATGTTGGAACATTTGCATTTGCAAGTTATAGTTTCTTTGATGAAGGTGGATATACGACAAAACCTGATATGCACACGTTTATTCATGAAACAGGACACATGCTTGGATTAATGGACTATTATAACTATGATGCTGGTGATGAATCATCAACAACTCCATATTTAGCTCCTGCTGGTTGCCTTGATATGATGGACTTTAATATCGGTGATCATATGGCTTATAGTAAATTTCTTCTTGGATGGATTGAACCTACAGTAATTAAAGAAAGTGGAGAAGTAACTCTTACTTCTTATTCTGACACAGGTAAGGCTATAATTATAGGACCTGAGAGTTATTCTGGATTGGCATCTGGTGAATATTTGATTATGGAATACTATACACCTACAAATTTATTTAAATATGATGCTGAACATGAATATTCTAACGGAGCTACTTTCTATACTGAATCTGGTCTTCGTGTCTATCATATTGATGCTAGATTAGGATTGTTGTCTTTAGAAGAAGTTGGTGGAAATGTTGCAGTTAATGTTGACCAAATACTTTCAAGTAAGTCACAAATTGAGTCAGCTCTTAATACGGTAGAAGCAAGCGATAACAAATTTGTTTATCCTATAGCTTCAAATACACCTTCATATGTCTATGGTGATAATTCATCTGTAGAATTAAATGAAACGTTCCTTATTAGTGAAACATTTAATGGAAACAGAGTTGCTAATAACAATGACCTTTATAAAGCTGGATCTATTTTAGATAGAACAAACTACGCTTGGCATAGTGGTGAGAAGAGTTCTTTCAGTGTTGAAGTTGTTTCTCAAAACGAAACAGAAATGAAGTTAAATATTACTTTAAAGTAATTTATTTACTTATTTATTGTGAAATGAACGTTATAAGAGTGGAAGTAATTATTGCTTTCACTCTTTTTAAATATGTACATTTTGTGATTGCTATATAGCTAATGCTGTTGCTATAATATTTTAGTATGATTGCATTAATAATTATTTCTTATATTGTTCTAGCTTGTGCGCTAGTCTATCTATCTATATTGCTATCTAATTATGTAGATATGCTGGATAAAACCACTAAGTTATCTGGTGCGCTTCTAGGAGGAGTGTTGTTAGCTGCTGTTACTTCTTTACCTGAACTATTTACGACAATTACGGCTGTTGTTGGTGTCGGTGAATATGGATATGTAATCGGTAATATAATGGGTTCAAATGTATTTGACATAGCAATTCTTGTTTTATTATTCGTAATATTTATTAAAAACACTACCAAGGAGAGAATTGCAAAATCAAATCTATTCCAATTATTTTTCTTAATATGTATGACTGGTGTCATTGCCTTTTCTATTTTTATGCCAGAGTCGATAAAAAAGTATTTCTATCTTGGTGGATGGTTTAACTGGTTAACAATTCTTATTGTTGGTTTTTATGTTGCTTCGCTATTCATTATCGATAAGACAGAAGAAAAGAGCGAGATTGATGAAGTGATTAAACTAACAAAGAAACAGATTCTTATAAGGTTCTCTATTGCTTCTGTTTTATTAATTGCAACTAGTATTGGAGTAACATTTTTATCTGATATGATTGTTGAGGAATTTAAAATAGATCCAACAGCTGCTGGTGCAACGCTTCTAGGTATAATGACCTCTCTACCAGAGATTATATCGACATTTAATCTTTTCTATAAGAAAAATGTTAATGCTGGCACAGGAAATATGATTGGGTCTGCCGTATTTAATATGATGATAATCGCTATAGCTGAGGTTATTAGCTTTAATGGCTCTATTTATGTTCCTTCAGGTGAAGTTAACAAATTGGTTATTTTAGGAAGTATATGTTTTGTTTCATGTCTTATCGCACTTGTGTTTAAGTTCTTATATTCAAGTAAATCCAAAGATAATAAGAGTTTAAAAATTGTTTTTACTTCTGGAATAGTGTTATTTTCATTAATTTCTTTTGCAAGCTATATTTTATATTTCACATTGGATAAAAGCTTATTTGTTTTTGGACTATAGAGTTGAAGGGAAAAGTTGTGTTTAATTTAAAATGTGTTGCTTTACGGCTTTGTTTTTAGAAATATTTTTGTTATAATTTATTTTGGTGATTAAAAATGGATCCTTGGAGAGATAAAGATTTAGAAAAAAGACCTAAAGAAGAAAGAAAGTTTTCTTTAAAGAACAAAACCGATTTATATATTGTATTAACAATCGGTGGTTTTATCTTGTTCCTTGTGATAGTTTTAATTATAATTTTAGTTTTTGTACTTTAATGGAGGTTTATATGGATGAAGTAAAGTTTAATGCCAAAGTAATGAAGAAGGAGTTTAAATTACTTTTAAAAGAAATCATTGCAAATAATATTATCGTAGTTTATCGTCATACATTGCCTGATTTTGATGCTTTGGGAAGTCAAATGGGATTGGTGAACTGGATTAAGGATAATTTTCCAAAGAAAGAAGTTCACTATGTTGGTGAAAGACATGCAACATTCATGCCTGATTTATTTATTGAGCCTGAAGAGTTAAATAACGAATGGTATGAGAGCAATAAAGGAAATTATCTTGCCATTGTTGTTGATACAGCTAATGTTGCTAGAATTTCTGAGTATGTTGAAGGTTATGCTAAGAAAGTCATTAAAATAGACCATCATCCTAATGTAGAACCATTTGCGGATATGAATATTGTCTACGATAAGTTTGGCGCCGCTAGTGAGTTATTAGCACTATTTTGTTTAGTTTATGAGAATAGGTATAATCTTAGTAAAGAAGCAGCTCGTTGTTTTTATGTCGGTATAATTGGCGATACAGGAGGTTTTAAATATCCTGACACTTCTGGTATGACTTTAAGAGTTGGTGCATCACTACTTGATAAGGGTTTAAATCCAAGTGATATAAATTTAAGTATGTATAAATCTACATTTAAGACTATGGAGTTTTTAAAGTATGTATTAAATACATATACACTATCACCTAAAGGAGTATGTTATTACGTTATAGATGATAAGAAATTGAAGGAATTGGATTTAACTATCAACGATGGTAAACTTCATGTTAACACATTTAGAAATGTTGAGGGAGTTGATATCTGCATGTCTATTACTGAAGATGTTAATGACCAAAAGTGGCGTGTTTCACTTCGCTCAACGAGAACAAAGATCAATCAAGTGGCAGCAAAGTTTCATGGTGGTGGCCATGAATTCGCTTCGGGATGTGAAATTAAGACCTTGGATGAACTTCCAAGTTTAGTTGCTGAATTAGAAAAGGCTATAGGAGAGAATAATGCTTGAGTTAAATAATATATCAATGCAGTTTGGCGGAAGAACGCTTTTTAAAGAAGTAAATATTAAATTCAATAAGAATGAGTGCTATGGATTAATTGGTGCTAACGGTGCTGGTAAGAGCACGCTTTTAAGGATAATTAGTGGTGATTTGGAGCCAACTACTGGAAGTGTTTCTTTAACTGGTGATGAAAGATTATCCGTTTTAAAGCAGGACCATAATGCTTTTAATGATGTGACCGTTTTGGAAACTGTCTTAAGAGGATACCCAGAATTAATTAAGGTTAGGGATGAAAAAGATAGCATTTATTCTAAGCCGGATTTCAGTGAAGAAGATGGCATAAGAGCTGGTGAATTAGAAGAAAAATATGCTGATATGGGTGGTTGGGAAAGTGAATCCAACGCTCAGATGCTTTTAACTTCACTTGGCGTTGACGCTTCTTTATTTGACCAATTGATGAAAGATGTTGATGGAAAAATAAAGGTTAAAGTGTTATTGGCACAAGCTTTATTTGGAAATCCCGATATTTTAGTCCTCGATGAACCAACTAATAATCTTGATGCTAAAGCGGCCATGTGGTTGGAGGACTTTCTAGCCGAGTTTGAAAACACGATTATTATTGTTAGCCATGATAGATACTTTTTAAATAAAGTTTGCACTAGAATTTTAGATGTTGATTTTGGAAAAGTTACTTCATTCATTGGTAACTATGACTTTTATTATCAGTCTTCTCAGCTTGCATTGAAGCAGATGAAAGATAGCAATTCAAAAAAAGAGCAGAAAATAAAAGAACTTGAAGATTTTATTAGACGATTTGGTGCTAATGCTTCTAAATCAAAACAAGCAACCTCGAGAAAAAAGTTGCTTGAAAAAATCACTTTAGATGATATTGTTCCTTCATCAAGACGTATGCCATATGTCGAATTTAGATTTGATAAGAATATAGGTAGAGATGTACTAGAAGTAAATGAATTAACTTGTAAAGGTTTATTTAATAAACTCTCATTTACACTAGGAAGAGAAGATAAGGTTGCAGTTATTTCTGATAATTCAAATGTTACTACTGCTTTGTTTGAGATTCTTGCGGGCAAGCGAAAACCAGACTCTGGAACTTATAAATATGGTGTGACAATAACTCCGATGTATTTTCCTACAGATTTAAAAGAGTTTAATGATATCAGCTGTAATCTTGTTGATTATCTTAGACCATTTTCTTCAGAGTCACTTGAATCATATATTAGAGGATATTTAGGTAGAATGTTATTTTCTGGAGAAGAGAGCCAAAAGCCTGTTAATGTATTGTCTGGTGGTGAAAAGGTTAGACTTAAACTCACTGAAATGATGATGAAGCCTGGAAATCTTGCGATATTTGATGATCCGACTAATCATCTTGATATGGAGTCGATCCAAGCACTAAATAATGCTATGACTTCTTATAAAGGTATAATTTTATTTACTTCACATGACCATCAATTGCTGCAGTCAGTTGCAAATAGAATTATATACATCAAAGATGAAAACACGATAATTGATAAGTTAAGCACATATAATGATTTCTTTGAATTAGATTAAAAAAATAGCCGAGTTGTTAATAGACTTCTCGGCTATTTTTAATAGTTAATACTATTGATTAATTCTTTTATCTTATCTGATGAGTTTCTTACATAATAATCACTATAATCATCGTTGTGATTTGAAAGAATTGTGCATAGTTTTAATATATAATCATTATAAACATTTATAGCGGGAGTGACAATTTTCGTTGAAACTTCTTGGTATTTACCAAAAGTATGAACAAGACTGAATGTGTTATAGTTAGCATTCTCATTTAATGTATGAGAAAAAGAATCGTAATTATATTTTTCTTTGACAACATTTATTAAATATGTCTTATTGAAGATTGATGTTATTGATTTAAGTTTAGTATTGATAAATTTGATATCTGATTCAATTGTTGAGTCATAAAAAACAACGGCGAAAGGACCAGGAATAGCTTCGTTGCCATTCAAGTATTTTAATAATCGTGCATCATAGTTTACATAGAACATATAATTGCCTTGATCAGATAGATATCCATCATTGACATCTGCTAGATTATAAAAAGGTGATATTCTGACATTCTTATTCAAATAATTGAAGAGTGTGTCTTTATTTGTAAATAGGCTTTTATTAGAAGAATATGTTTTGCATAATACAACCTCTCCCCTTGATAAAACTAAAAGTGCAGGACATTTAGAATCATATAAAACAGGTAAATCATATGTAGAATCAAAATTAAGATAATCAGAAATATTGATTTCATAGATGATTGCTTCAGTCTCTCTAACATATGCTCTAAGATTAGTCTTGAAAGTTCTTGATGCAGGTATTGAAGAACTTGTAACAGCAATAACAGCATTCTCTTTGAATCCAATTAACTCATATAATCCGCTCAAATTATTAAGAAGGCAGAGTTTTCCGCCAACCTTTTCATTTTTATATATAACAGTTTTATCATTTCCACAGGATGCTAGCGAATACATACTAAGAATATTGGAATAAATTAAAAAAGATAAACAAATTTTATTCATACCTATATTGTATCATAAAATTGAAAAATATATAATAATTGTATGAATTTAAAGAAAACTTTAAGCACAACCGCCATTATGGTTTGCCTTCTTCTAACTAGTTGTAGCAGTTATAAATTATCAATCAAACAGAATTTAGAATTAAGTGAAACGATAGAATTAGATCTAACAAGACTAAATTCATATATTGAACAAAAAGAAGATATGATTATTCTTGTTTATTTATCAACATGTAGTACTTGTACTAATGTAATAAGCATTTTAAACGATTATGTAAGTAAGAATCATTACTATATATATAAGATCAACTATGAAGAGGTGGCATCAAGCAGTTATTTCAATAAAGTTGATTCATTTCCATCACTAGTGTTTATTCATAAGGGAAATATTATGGATATTTACGAAAGTGGTTTAACCGATATTAACAAGGTTAATTCACTGTTAAATAGCCATATATTAAAAACTGATTAAATTGCTTCGCCTTTTTGCGACTTGATTTCCGGCCAAATCGACGGGTAATTTATGCCCTTTTGGTTGTCATAAATCCAGCCTTGAGCAATGGTTTGAATAGTACCTAAATATATTTTTGGATTGTATTTAGTAGTACAATTGTTACTATTGTAATGGTACGTATAAGTGCCTAAATTAACGGCATTTAAGCCGGAAACAACTTCTAATTTAGAAATGAAGTTGCTTCCTAGATTGAGCCAGAATAATAAACTAAAGTGTTGCTGATTTTTGAATTAATCCTTTTCTTATAAGG
>CAOSOP010000061.1 GCA_948525355.1 uncultured Bacilli bacterium
GTAGCGGCGCCCCACCTCCTATTCCACCGCCTCGTCCTTCGCCTGGGGCTGCGGACTCGGGGGTGCGATAGGAGGTGGAGGCGAGCAAAAAATATTACCATATAATTTATTTAATAAAACAAATTTGTAGATAAAAGAAAACTAATCAATATTGAAACTAGTAATTTCTTTTAAAACATCGTTATAGTAGTCTTTAAATTGTGCTACATCTAAATTATCTATAATGTATTTACTATCATTAATTGCTTGTTCAAAAATGTTATGATCTAAGACAAAGTTAGCAACTTGAAGATCACTTTCGCCAGACTGATTTGTTCCTGTCAAACTACCCGCTCCTCTTATTTTTAAATCATATTGTGCTATTAAAGCACCATCATCATGTTCTGCAAGATATTTCAAAGATTCTAGACCTTGTTCATCATCTTCATCATCATGGATTAGTAGTGCTAAAGACGGATCACCACTTCTTCCTATTCTTCCACGAAGTTGATGTAGACTAGAAAGACCAAAGCAAGTTGCTGAATATATAATCATTAAGCATGCCTTTTGTACATCAATTCCAACTTCAATAATGGATGTTGCTACGAGAATTAGTTTTTTTCCAGAAGCAAAATCAGCATAAATAAGGTTGCGTTCTTCTTCTTTCATTTTTCCGTGTAAAAGAGCGATATTATCTTCACCAAATTTTTGTAGCATTTGCGTATAAATAGTTTCAACCGCTACTTTATTTCCTTTTTCTGTTTCGATTATCTTAGGAGCAACGATAAAAACTTGTCTTTTAATTGCAAGTGCTCTTTCAATAGCTCTATCAATTAAAGGATCGATAGATTGAACAACTTTTGTTTTTACATCTCTTTTTAAGTTTGGAAAGTCTTCAAGGAGCGAGATGTCTAAATCTGAATTAATAACTTTAGATAAGGTTCGTGGTATTGGAGTGGCGCTCATCATTAATAAGTCGGTGTTTATTCCTTTGCTGATTAAAGCATTTCTTTGAGCAACACCAAAGTTTTGTTGTTCATCAATTATTGCTAAGGTTAAATTAGCATAATTAATCTGATTACTTAAAACAGAATGTGTACCAATAATTATATTAACTTGATTATCACTAATTTGTTTTATCTTCTCTCTTCTTTCAGTTATTTTTGCTTTGCTTGTTAAAAGAGTTATTTTTAAATCTGTGTTTTTAAATAGTTTTGATAATGATTCATAGTGCTGTGATGCAAGGATTTGTGTAGGTGCTAAAAGAACTCCTTGTCCACCTCTTAAGTAGTTAGAATAAAGAGTTAAGGCTGCGACAAGAGTTTTACCTGTACCAACATCACCTTGTAATAGGCGATACATTACTTTGGTATCATTTAAATCATCGATGATTTCTTTAAGTGATATTCTTTGTGAACGAGTTAGTGAAAAAGGTAAAGAATTAATAAACTCTTTAACTTTAGTAATATCTATCTGTTCAGTTGTTAATTTTTTAAGTGTTTTTCTTGTGCTTTTAATTATTGCTGTCTGCAAGCAGTATTTCAAGGCTTCTTCATATTTAAAAACTCTTAAGCCTCGGTTTAAATTTTCTTCACTTGTTGGAAAGTGCACATCTTCAAAAGCTTTATGACGTGGTTCAAGACGATATTTCTCAACAAATACTTTAGGTACTTTATCAAAGATGTACATGTATTTTTTTTGTAAAACCTTATGAACAACTTTAACAAAGGAAGCTTGAGAAACTCTAGCAGGTAAAGAATATATAGGTTTAATTTTTGATTCTAAGAATTCTGAATGTTCAGGGAATATTGATTTAACAACATAAGAATCAGTCTTTTCTTTATATTTAGTTATAAGAAGAAATTTACTGTTGTTTTTTAATATCTTCGAGTAGAAAGGTTGGTTATATACTATGCAATGAAGTTCTTTATTATAGGAATTAATAATAAAACGAATTATTGAAAAAGGTCCACGAAGAGTTTTAATGTTATTAATAACACCGAAAAGGACAACATCTTTGCCTGGTGTTTTTATTTCAGCTTCGGGAGTTTCTTTTAAGATAAGATATTTCTTTGGGAAATGTTCGAGAATATCCTCATCATTATTAGCATCTAGTTTTTCGTATATTTCGCTTTCTGTCATATATTAAGTATAACAAAAAGGGATTGGTTTCTGTATAAAAAGATTTATATTTACATATTTAAAAAAGTGTAATAGAAGATGGAATATTTTTTAGCAAAAGCGGTTTGACATTGCTAATATCTAGCGTATAATAACTTTAGCACTAAGGAGTTACGAGTGCTTAAAAAGGAGGGTGTGTGGAAAGAGTTCAAAATGATCAAATATTAAAATTGATTGTTGAAGATTTTATCGAGACTGCTGAACCTGTTGGATCACAAACTTTACTGATTAAGCATAATTTACCTTGCTCCAGTGCGACAATAAGAAATATTATGGCTAGTCTAGAAAAGGAGGGGTTAATTGAAAAACCTCACCAGTCGGCCGGAAGAGTTCCTTCTGCTAAAGGTTATAAGTATTATCTGCAGAGGTTAAAAGAGAGCAACAATACTTATGAGGTTGACGATGAGTTTAAAAAAGAATTCAGTTTGATTTTAAACAAGAGGTCTAAGACAGTTGAGGATGTAATGGAAAAGAGCTGCTTGATATTATCTGAGATGACAAATCTTGCAACTGTAGTTCTTGGTCCTGAAGCTAATCAAGATGATCTTGCATCGATACAAGTTATTCCTCTTTCAAAAAAATCTTTGACAGCAATAATTGTAACCAGTAGAGGTTATGTTGAGAACAAAACATTTGTTCTTGATAGCAATACTGAGGTTGATGATGTTAAGACAGTTGTCGAAATATTGAATAAGAGGTTGATAGGAACACCTATTGAAGAAATAAGTTCTAAGTTAGATTCGTTAAAACCATTAGTTACTGAAATGGTTGGTGAAAGAACGAATATGATTATGGAAGCTTTTACGGAAGCGTTCTTAAAATTCGCTAAGAAGAGATTTGAAACTTATGGAGCGGGAAAGCTAGTCGAACTACCAGAATATATGAATGATAAAGGTAAATTGAAAGATGTAATTGACCTTCTGGGAAATGTTGACAAGTTGCAGGAACAAATCGATGATTTGGATGATGTGGATATCAACTTAAATGATGATAGCGATACAGCAATAGTTACAACCAATGTTAATATTAATGGCAAGTCAACTAGAAGGCTTGCAGTTGTCGGTCCAAGAAGAATGAATTATCGAAAGATACTTGCTTCTCTTGATTATATCGCAAAAACATTAGAAAGCTATTACGCTCAGGAAGATTTGGAGGATGAAGATGAGTAAGGAAGAACTAGAAAAAGAAGAAAAAGGTTCAAAGCATAAGTGCAAGAAGTATGAAGAAGAAATTGCCTCTTTAAAAGAAGCAATTGAAAAGCTTGAAGCTGAATCTAATATGTGGAAGAACAAGTATTATGAAGCATATGCGGATTTAGATAATACTCGTAAGGTTTTAAAGAAAGACCATGAAGATATGATTAAATATCGAGCTATGGGATTTATTGAAAGCATATTGCCAACATTAGATAATTTCGAAATGGCATTCAAAGTTGAATCTGATGATCCAAAAATAAAGAATTATCAAGTAGGATTTAAAATGATACTTAATCAGTTTATCACTACACTTCAAAATGAAAATGTCAGCATTGTTGAACCGAAAGTTGGTGATGACTTTGATCCAAACACCATGTCAGCAATGTCTTTGGTTGATGGAGAGGAAGATAATAAAATTTCAAGCGTATATTTAAAAGGTTATATCTTAAAAGATAGACTTATCAGACCAGCGCTTGTAGTAGTTACTAAAAAAGGTTTGAATTCGCAAACAGCGGACGAAAATAAAGAGAATAATAAGGAGGAAAAATAAAATGGCAAAAGAGGTTATTCTAGGTATTGATTTAGGTACAACAAACTCAGTGGTTTCTTATATGCAAGAGGATGGAGTTGTTAAAGTAATTCCAAATCCTGAAGGACATAACACCACTCCTTCTGTTGTAGCATTTAAAAATAATGGAGAAGAAATTGTTGGTGACGCAGCGAAAAGACAAATAGTCACTAATCCAGATACTGTAGCATCTATTAAAAGAAAGATGGGTACTGCAGAAAAGGTACATATCAATAATACTAACAAGGATTATACTCCACAAGAAATATCTGCAAAAGTCTTGGCATATATGAAGGATTATGCAGAAAAAACAATAGGTCATCCAGTTAAGAAGGCTGTTATTACATGCCCTGCATATTTTAATGATGCACAAAGACAAGCAACAAAAGATTCTGGTACCATTGCTGGCTTAGATGTTGTTAGAGTTATCAGTGAGCCAACAGCAGCAGCCCTTGCTTATGGTATGAAGAATAAGAAAGAACAGAAGATTTTGGTCTATGATCTTGGTGGTGGTACTTTCGACGTTTCAATCTTAGATGTCGGTGATGATACATATCAAGTTATTTCTACTTCAGGTGATTCTTCTCTTGGTGGAGATGACTGGGACCACGCAATTCAAAACTGGTTGATTTCTGAAATTAAGAAGGAAACAGGTGTTGATTTAACAAATAATAAGATGGCACTTCAAAGATTGAAGGATGAATCTGAAAAAGCAAAGATCACATTATCTTCTTCATTAGAAGCGATTATTACACTTCCATATATTTCAGTTAATGAAAACGGACCAGTTAACTTTGAAACAACTTTATCCCGTGCTAACTTTGAAAATCTCACAAAGGATTTATTAAAGAGAACCGAGGCTCCAGTTAACAATGCATTGCGTGATGCAAAATTAACAGCTAATGATATTAACGAAGTTCTTTTAATCGGTGGATCAACAAGAATGCCTGCGGTTGTTGAACTTGTTAAAAAGTTATTAGGAAAGAATCCTAACTGCTCTGTCAACCCAGATGAAGCAGTTTCAATCGGTGCTGCTGTTCAAGGTGGTATCATTAGCGGTGAAGTTAAGGATGTTTTGCTCCTTGATGTTACACCATTAACATTAGGTATTGAAACTGAAGGTGGAGTTATGACACCTCTTATTCAAAGAAATACAACCATCCCAACAACTAAGAGTCAAGTCTTCTCAACAGCAGCTGATAATCAACCTGCAGTTGATATAGTTGTTTTCCAAGGTGAAAGACCATTTACTAAAGATAATAAGATGTTAGGATCATTCCACCTCGATGGAATTCGTCCTGCTCGTAGAGGTACACCACAAATCGAAGTTACCTTTAACATCGACGTTAACGGTATTGTTAATGTTAAGGCAAAAGATTTGGACACACAAAAAGAACAACAAATCACCATATCTGGTTCTAATGGCTTATCACAAGATGAAATTGATAGAATGGTCAAAGAAGCTGCTGAAAACAAAGAAGCAGATGATAAGAGAAAAGAAGAAGTTGAAATCAAAAATAGAGCTGAACAACTCGTCCACTCTATCGATAGTTCATTAGAAGATGGAGAAGGAAAGATTTCTGATAGCGTTAAAGAAGCTTCAATAAAAATGCGTGATGAAGTTAAAGAAATGCTTGAAAAGAACGACATTGAAGGCTTAAAGCAAAAACTTCAAGATCTTGAAAGACAAGCTGCATATGCACAACAAGCAGCTCAACAAAACGCAGGTGCTGCTAGCGATTCTCAATCAGGTGGTACTGAAGCAAAAGATGACAATGTTGTCGATGCAGACTTTACTGAAAAACAATAATTAAACAAACTTATAAGGAAGCCGAGGGTTACCTCGGTTTCCTTGTGTTATAGAAAGGATAGAATATGGCTGGAAAAGACTACTATAAAATACTGGGTGTCTCTAATACTGCTTCTGCTGATGAAATAAAAAAAGCATATCGAACGCTGGCGAAAAAATACCATCCAGATTTAAATAAAGAACCGGGGGCAGATCAAAAGTTTAAGGATGTCCAAGAGGCATATGACATTTTGTCTGATGATAATAAAAGAAAAATGTTTGACCAATTTGGATCAGCTGCTTTTGATGGAAATGCTGGTGGCCCTGGACCAGGGTTCCAAGGATTTTCAGGTTCGTTCCAAGATATAGATATTGATGATATCTTTGGTCAGTTATTTGGCGGTGGTCGCAGAAGTTCAAGAACATCACATGGTCCAGCAAGAGGAAATGATAAATTTACAAGAATTATTATTTCATTTATGGATGCTGTATTAGGTAAAACAGTAGAGATTCCAGTTGACTACGATAAGAAGTGCGAAACCTGTAGTGGAACGGGCGCTAAAAATCCTTCCGATATAGAGACATGTCCAACATGTCATGGATCAGGTGTAGTACACAAAACCATTAATGCAATCTTTGGACATATGGAGCAAAGAGTTACATGTCCAGATTGTCATGGTACAGGAAAGCACATTAAAAATCCTTGTCCTGATTGTCGAGGAAAAGGATATCAGCATATCAAAAATAAAATTGAAGTTAATATACCAGCAGGCATTAGCAATGGACAACAAATTCGTGTTAAAGGCTATGGAGAACATGGTGAACGTGGTGGTGATAACGGAGATTTGTTTATTGAAGTCGGTGTTGATAGACACGAAATCTTTGAACGCGACGGAAATGATATTTATATGACACTTCCAATATCAATAGTCGATGCAATGTTAGGTGCTGTTATTGAGGTTCCAACCGTTTATGGAAAAGCGGATTTAAAAATACCAGCAGGAATTCAAACTAATGTGACACTAAGAATGCGTGGTAAAGGTATTAAAAAAGGTTCGTATTGTGGTGATCAATATGTAAATATAGCGATTAAGATTCCAACGAAATTAACAGAAGAACAAAAAGAGTTGATAAAAAAATTCGGTGATATTGAAGTTAAAAAACCTAATCATGAATCTTGGTTTGATCGTTTAAAAAACAAGTTTGGAAAATAAATAAGATATTAAACTGCTAGATAAGAAATTGTTTAGCAGTTTATTTTTGCAATTGGTTATAAATAGTGAATTATTATTACAACATTTTCCCAATACATAAAGACTTATTAAAAAACTTTTGTTATAGATAAAGATACTATTAAAAGGTGGTTTTCTTGAATAAAAATGTAATCTATAAATAATATGCTTCGCCTTTTTGCGTGGTCTGGCCGAAGTTCTGAGGCCAGTTCGGAAGCGTAGTGCCAGAGCCCTTTTGAC
>CAOSOP010000062.1 GCA_948525355.1 uncultured Bacilli bacterium
CTCGTCCGCTTCCGGGGGAAGCGTCCTCGGAGGAGCGGTGGACGGTGGAGGCGAGAAAACTAGATGTAAGTTTAAAATCGTAATTTGTGAAACATTATACTTATTGTATTTATAAATAATTATTGCTATTATATATAAAGTCATAAGGAGATTATATATGGAAGAAAAGAATGAAGAAATGATTGGCAGTAGTGCTGGCAAAAAGTCTACTTCGACTCGTAAAACTGCAAGTAATAAATCTACTACTGAAACAAAGACGACAAGAAAACCAAGAACAACAACTAGTGCAAAGAAAAAACCTGTTAAGGAAGGTGAAATGTTGCTTGGTTCAGAACCTAAGGAAATTGCTGCAAGTGAAACAACAGAGGAAGTTGTAGCACTTGAAGAAAAAAATGAAATAAAAGAGGTTGAACATGTTGAGGAAACTGTTTCTGAACCCGTTGTTTCAGATAAAGTAACTGTAGAAGAAGTTACTGAAGAAGAAGCAGAAAAAGTTAAGAAGGGTTTAGGTGCACAACCTACAAAAATTGCTCCTGCTGTTGAAGTTAAGCTAGAATATGATTTAACTGAAGAGGAAGCTCATGAGTCCATCGAAGAACTTGTTGAGAGCAAGCGCGCGCCAATGTATAAGTTCTTGCTCAATTCAAAGATTGTTTCATATTTGATTATGGGTGCATCATTTTTGATAATGATTTTCTTACTTATTACGGTTTTGGTTAAAACACCTGAGAATTTAAATGATTTGTTCCAAGTTCTTCAATTTGTTGGAATAGGACTTGTAATTATCTTGTTAGGTGCTAACTTTATCTATTCTCACTTTATCACTAAGAAACAAAAGAAAAGAGTTAATGAATATTTGACTGACATATCTAAACTTATCTATTCTCATTGTTATGGCGTTGGGGTTGGAGTTGAAAATCCTAAATTAAGTCCTAATGGTAAAATCGATGTCCAAGATGTTATCAATGCTCATTTATATACAGTCATTAATAGAGTTGAATCTCGTGCATTAGTTACTGGAACTGTTAATGGAGTAGAATTAAGAACTGCTGATGTTGCTGTTATAGTTCCTACATCAATTACTGCTTTATCTGGTATTAAACCATCTTCAAGTCGTGCACAAGAAGCTTATGCTATTTATGGTCGTTACTTTGCATATGATAAAAAACTTTCGGCCGGAAATGCATTTATTATTTGCCGCAGAGAGAATAATTGTGTTTTACCAGATCATTTACAACATTATCAAACAGTTGATGTTGAGACATTAAACTCTTCCTTTGTTGTTTATGCCACATCAGAAGAGCTTGTTAAAAACAAACTTAATTCTGAAGTTATCGATCTATTAAATACTTTTGCTAATGAACTTCCATTACTCAATTATATTATTTCTTATAATGAAAATGGTTTGTATGTTGCAACAACTTATAATGATGATTATATGGCTTATCCAATTAACAAGCCTGTAGTTAGCAATATCTATCAATCTGTTAAAACTCAATCTGAACAGATTGTTAGAATTTTAAAAAGTTTAAAATAAATTGAATGAAACCTTATCGTTTAGTTGCTTTTAAAAAAAATGGTGTTGCACATCGAATGTGGCAAAGGATAGATCTAATAAAAGAAACTGATGATTATTTCACTTTTGCTTCTTTATATCCTTCTATTACTGAAAGCAGTGGAAGAATATGGTCTAATGAAGAACCGACTTTGTATTTTTGCCATAAGAGAGAGTTTTATAATGTCTTAGTTATGTTCAAAACAAATGGAACTATAGCTTATTATGTTAATATCGCTAGTCCAACTACTAGAATAGATGAATATGCTTATGGATTTATTGATTTTGATCTTGATGTAAAAATGCAGGCTGATAAAACCATATCTTTACTTGATGAAGAAGAGTTTAAGAATCATGCTAGTTTTTATGGGTATTCGGATAATCTAATTGAAGTAACTAATAAAACAGTGTTAATGATAAAAGATATGATGAAAAGCGGTGAAGGTGTTTTTGACGATAGAATAAATAGAAACTTGTTAGATGAATATCGAAAGAAAAGAGTTTTAAAATGAAAAGAGAATTTGTTTCAAAAAGTTTGGCTGATACAATCAGAATAGGTGAAGAGATTGCAAAGCTAATTCCACTAGGAAGTGTTATTGTTTCAAGTGGTGATTTAGGCGCTGGTAAAACTGCGCTAGCTAAAGGAATTGCTAAGGGTTTAGGAATTGATGATACAATTAATTCTCCAACTTTTGTAATCATAAAAACTTATGAGGGAAATAAAGCAAACTTTTATCATATAGATGCCTATCGTCTTGAAACTGAAGAAGAACTTGTTGATATTGGATTTGATGATATTTTAGGTGAAGCCAACAGCATTTCTTATGTTGAATGGGGACAATTTATTAAGCCACATTTAAATAAAGTAAAAAAGAATTTGTATTCGATTAAAATACAAATTCTTGATAATTATGATCGAAAGTTTGTTTTGGAGGATATATATGAATAGTATTTATTTGGATACAACGACTTCCTCTTTTTTGCTAGCAATCAAATGCAATGACAGGATTGAATGTAAGAAGATCGTTCAAGCTAAGCGCTCTGCGGAAATTCTTTTTCCAGAATTGGAGAATATTTTAAATTGCTTAGAGATTAAACTTAGTGATATTAATAGAATTTATGTAACAGAAGGCCCAGGTTCATATACTGGTTCTCGTATAGGTTTGACTATGGCGAAAACTCTTATGGTAATTAATCCAAAAATTGAGGTTTATACTACTTCATCGTTATTAGCGCTTTCTATCGGACAAATAAGTAACAATACTATCGCTTTAATTGATGCTCGTAATGATGCTTTTTTTGCGCTTATAAAGATGTCAGATGTTTATCAGAATAGCGAAAGAATAGAATTAGCAACTGTTAAAAAATATCTTGATGAAGGATTTAGAGCGCTTGTATATGAAGGTGATATTAATAGTTTAGCTTTGCTTGAAGGATATGATGTAATTAGCGTAGATGTATTATCTAATATGATAGATAACGAAAGTATATATAAAAGAGTTTTAGATTATAATGATATAAAACCTGTTTATCTTAAAGGAGAAGGAAGATGAATAGGATAGTTGTTGCTGATAGATTAAGTGAAGCACAACTTAACGATGTGTTAAATCTTGAAAAACTAGTTTTTAATAAGCCATATAAGAAAGATGATATCGTTAATGATCGTTTAGCAAAGTTTTTTCTTTTATATATCGATGAAGAATTGGTAAGTTATATTTACTATAGTGGCGTAGAAGATTTTATTGAATTATATCGAATCGCAACACATGTTAATCATCAAAAAAAGGGTCATGCGAAAAGACTTTTTTTAAGTTCTTTACACTCTTTAACTTCTTTTAATAGAATTATTCTTGAAGTTAATTGTTTTAATTCTGCAGCAATTGCTTTATATGAAAGTTTAGGCTTTAGGAAATACTATATTAGAAGAAATTATTATGAAAATGGTGATGATGCAATTTTGATGGAAAAGATTTTGAAAAGTGGTAGTGAGGAATAGGACTATGAAAAGTGAATATATAATTGGTATTGAATCAAGTTGTGATGAAACTTCTATCGCAATTTTAAAAGATAATGAAGTTATTCTTTCTAATGTTATTTCATCGCAGATTGAAACACATCAAAAATATGGTGGTGTTATGCCAGAAATTGCCTCAAGACTTCATGTTGAAAATATTGGGTATGTCTTGAATACTGCTTTAAAAGAAGCGAATATCGATAGTACCTTGATTAGTGCTGTTGCTGTTTGTGGTGGACCAGGTTTAATCGGTGGGCTTCAAATAGGAATGATTTGTGCTAAAACTCTTGCGATGTTTTATAATGTTCCTTTGATATATGTTCATCATTTAGCTGGACATATTTATGCAAATGAATTTGCTAAGAGCATGACATTTCCATTGCTTGCTGTTGTTGTCAGCGGTGGCAATAGTGAATTGGTTATTATGCGAGATCATTTGGATTTTAATATAATTGGTGAGACACAAGATGATGCGATTGGTGAAAGTTTTGATAAGGTTGCTAGAATGTTAGATTTACCATATCCAGGTGGTGTTTCAATTGATAAATTGTGCAAGGACCATACGAAAGCGGTGATTGATTTGCCAAAACCAAAGGTTGATGGCTATAATTTATCGTACTCAGGCATTAAATCTTGTTTAGCAAGAATGATATCTAAACTAAAAGAAGAAGGTAAATTGGACAGTGAAAAAGTTGAAGAAATTGCATGTTCAGCTGAACATGCATTTGTTGACCAACTTTTATCCAAGATAAAAAAAGCCGCTAAGGATTATGCTGTTAAGCAAATAATTGTCGGCGGAGGAGTATCGGCTAACTCTTATTTAAGAAGCAAAATACAGGAAGAATTTAATGATAAATATGATATTGTTCTTCCTCCACTATGGTGTACGACTGATAATGCTTTGATGATAGCAAAAGTTGGACATTATATGTTAAAAAAAGGCTATATATCTTCGTATTCTGCCTGCTCAAAAGCAAATCTTTCATTAGAAAAGTATTATAAAGATTTAGCGAGCAATGAAGGCGGTAACGATAAATAGAACTATTAGCAAGGAGGCAGTTGTAGTTAATACATATAACATAGCCTCTCTTTTTTTATCGACAAATGAATTAAAAATCATAAAATAATTTATAAAAAGTATTATTACAGGAAGCAATATACCTAAAAATATATATGATCCCTCATAATAGTGGCCTATATATTTTAATATAATGGCAATTATACATGATGCATATCCAAGAGCTTGAGAAATAATCATCATTAATTTTGTTCTTGTGCTTAAAAATCTTGTTCCACTCATAATTAACCTCTAATAAGTCCATACAGCAATAGTTATATTAACTATTCCATAGATTATTATAAATGATAATAATAAATAATAAATATATTTTTTATAATAGTCTCTGTTAAATAATATATAATTTATGGCTAGTAGGAAAACTGTTATAAATAGATTCATCAATAGAAAAAAGGCCATTAAAATCATTTTATATGGTTCTTTAGCAAGAAAATTACTTATGAGATTTGAAGCAAAAAGAATAAATGATAAAAGAAAACTTAGTATAAACGAAATCAGCATTGATTTATTTGACTTAGTCATAAATTCTCCTTAAATATCTTCAACGATGAATCTTTGATTTTTTTGATTGTAATCAATTGATAGGATTTGAAAGTCACTAATCCCTTTTTTTGACGATTCTTTTTAACGTATTTTATTTTTGTCATATAAACATCACCTGAATCAAGGTGCGAGAGGTGAAGCGCTAATTCAGCTGCTAGTTCTTGATTCTTTTTGTTTTCTGACTCGCCAAAAAGAACAACATGGGCACCAGGATGGTCTTTGACATGAAAGAAAATATCATGAATTCCGGCAATAGAAAAAGTTAGAGTTTCATTTTGCAAATCGTTTTGCCCATAGCCTATTTTAAAATTATTGAAAATCAGATAATGAGGTTCATAATTCTTTTTCTTAACTTTCTTTTTCCGATTTATTTTCTTTTTATTCTTTGACTTTAAATAGCCAGTTTCTTCTAGTTCTATCTTAAGCTCCATTATGTCACGGTTACAACCATTTTCAATATCAAGGAGTTTCTTTTCGAGGTAGAGAATATCATTTTTGCATGTCTCAATAAGATTATTTAATATAGGAATTGAATTCTTCGATTTGCGGTAACGAGCAAAATATTGATTTGCATTTTCGACATAGTTTTTATCTTTATCTAAAGGGATAGAGTATCCATCTTTTTCTAGAATGCTTAAAGTGCCATCATATTCGGTTTGATATAAGAATAGTATTTGACCGTAATCTTTATAAATAAGTTTTTGTGTATTAGACATTAAATCGTGTTCAAGATTATCTAGTTTTCTTCTGTTGATTTTTAATTGGTCGTTTATGAGATTATATAGTTTTCTTTCTTTTAAAAATGAAGCTAATTTTTTTTGATCTTCTACGAAAAAAGAATATATTTTTTCGATTGTTATTTCTTTATCATTTTCATCATATCTTAGCGGTAATATTCCTTTTTGAGTCAAATATAAAGTTGTAGATGAATTAATTTTTTCTATCATGTCAGTTAAAGAATAAATATTTTTATATTTTTCAATTAGGTTAATTACTTGTTTAGAATAAAAGGGACGAAGTTCATCTATACTCTCTATTTTTAATGGAAGCTCACGTGGAGAGATTATATTATATTCAGTATTCCTATTTAAATATTTATTTGTCGCTGCATCAATTCTTTCCTTGTATGCGATAACAATCATTTTTGTATCGTGATTGATTAAGACGATATTTGGTCTTTGAGGAAATAACTCTATAATTAAATCAAAACTTTCAATATCTTTAACATTTTCTTTATTAATATTAACACATGTAATTATTACAACACGCTCGAGCTTAATTTTTTTAACGGCTGTAATCTTATAACCAGCTATTTTCTGTATAAGATTAATAAATGCATTATCGACTTTATATTTTGTATACTTATCATAACTATATGTAAAGAATGGATTCGAAGGATCAACAGATATAATTAATGTACCACGTCCATTATTTTCATTACAATTGCTTCCATGGTAAGGGAAGGCAAAATGATTTGTAGATAAATTATACGGATGGTCAAAAAAAGCTCCTTCAAGTCTTTCTTTAAGGTTTTCAGATATTATAGATATAACGCTATTATCAAGTGCCATGACTTTATTATATCAAGAAAAAAGAAAAAAGCTGTATAAATTATTCTATGTTTGTGGTAAAATGATAAAGTACTTTTCTAAAAGTACTATGAAAGGTCAACAATGACAGGAAAAGTAAAAAAATTCAACAAGGAAAAAGGATTTGGGTTTATTCACGCTGAAGATAATCAAGATTATTTTTTCCATTATTCCTCACTTGTTATGGAGGGCTTTAAGACCATTGAAGAAGGTCGTGATGTCGAATTTGAAATTGAACAGAACGAACGTGGTCCAAGAGCATGCAATGTACAGCCAAAGTAAATAAGATGAAGTTGAATAAATCGCTCGTTAGTAATAATGGGCGTTTTTGTTTGCTTCGCCTTTTTG
>CAOSOP010000063.1 GCA_948525355.1 uncultured Bacilli bacterium
GGAGGTGGCGCGGCAGCGCCATTGAGATACCAGTTCACATCACGTGGTGAACTAGGTATTTCTCCATGGGTTCCGGCTGATAAAGTTTATGGAATAATCAGGATAAATTTAGGAAGCAACCCTATTAGCAATTTAGAAGTTGTTTCCTCTTTAAACATCCTATCACAAACTACTAATATGTACCACTATTACTATGGATATTGCTTACAAAACTACGCTCCAAAACTGTACTTAGGCACGCTCCAAACTACTGCTCAAAGCTGGCTCTATGACAACTTTAATGGCACCGTAACCGACCAAATTTACACGAAAAATATATGGCCAAATTCCTACCAGAGCAACTCACAAAAAGGCGAAGCAAATCTTTAGCCTCTAAGCAACTCATCCTTTAATTCTAGTATTGCATCCCTAAGATTAGCCGCTTCTTCAAAATCCAATGACCTAGCTGCTTCGCGCATTTCTTTTTCAAGCCTTTTTATTTCAGATTCAAGCTCATTTCTAGTCTTATAACCGCTATCAGTCTTTTTACGTTTCTTATCTATTACTTTTATTGGCTCAGTTATAGGCTTTATAATTGTCTTTGGTACAATACCATGTTTTTCGTTATATTCTTCTTGTATAGCTCTTCTTCTTTTCGTTTCTTCTATAGCTTCTTTCATTGATCTAGAAATATTATCAGCATACATTATTACCTTTCCTTCACTATTTCTAGCAGCACGGCCAATAATCTGAATTAGTGAACGAGTAGAACGTAAAAAACCTTCCATATCAGCAGAAAGAATTGCTATTAAACTAACTTCAGGAATATCCAATCCTTCTCTAAGTAAGTTAATTCCAACTAAAACTTCGATAATACCTTTACGAAGCTTATAAATTAATTCTGTTCTTTCTAGTGTTTTTATTTCATGTTGTAAGTGTTCAACCTTAATTCCTTGTGATTTATAAAACTCAGTTAAGTTCTTAGCATCAGAAATTGTCAATGAAACAACTAAAACTCGTTCATTTCTTTTTATTCTATCTTTTATTTCTTTTAACAAATCATTTACTGGGTTTATTGAAGTAGGTCTAACTTCAATAATCGGGTCTAATAAACCAGTTGGTCTAATTATTTGTTCATAAACAGAGTCACTTCCTGCCTGCTCTAATTCATAATCACCTGGTGTAGCAGATGTACAGATAAGATTTTTGAACTTTCCTTCAAATTCTTCAAATCTCAATGGTCTATTGTCTAATGCACTTGGAAGTCTAAATCCATATTCAACAAGGTTTATTTTACGTGCTCTATCACCATTGTACATACCTCTTATTTGTGGCAGTGTTGTATGAGATTCATCAGCGAATAAAATATAATCATCAGGAAAATAATCAAAAAGTGTAAAAGGTGTTTCACCACTTTTTCTTCCATCTATATGACGAGAATAGTTTTCAACTCCTGGGCATATTCCCATTTCTTCCAAAGAATCCAAATCATGCATAGTTCTCATTTTAAGTCTTTGTTCTTCTAAATACTTTCCTTCTAGATGAAGAACATTTAACCTCTCAGCCAATTCTTCTCGAATTGTTTTCGTTGCTCTTTTGACTCTATCAAAGCTAGACGCATGTTCATATGCCGGATATACTGGGAATGATTCAATTGTATGAAGTATTTCTAAACTCTGCGAATCTATGACATCAATTTCCGATATAACATCATCTTCGCTATATACTCTTATAAAGTGTTTATCAGTATACGCAGGACTTATTTCTAACATATCACCTTTGAAAGCAAATGTTCCAGGCTTTTTATCATAATTATTTCTTTCATAAATAGCGTTAACAAGCTTTTCACCAATGGCATTCCTTGAAAATGGTTCGCCAACTCTTAATGAAAAAACTAACCCACGATATTCATCCGGATCTGTCAAACCATATATTGCCGCAACTGAAGCAACAACGATTGTATCTCTTCTTTCTAAAATTGAGTTAATCGCTGCTGACCTCATCATTTCAATTTCTTGATTCATCAACACAGCTTTTTCTATATATGTATCAGTTTTAGGTAGATACGCTTCTGGTTGATAAAAATCAAAATTAGAAACAAAATACTCAACTCTATTATTAGGAAAAAGCTCTTTTAACTCTACATATAACTGACTTGCTAAAGTTTTATTATGAACTAAAACTAAAGCAGGTCTTTGTAAAGATTCAATGACATTAGCCATAGTAAATGTTTTACCTGTTCCGGTAGCACCTAATAATACTTGAACTCTTTTATTATTTTTAACACCTTCGATTAGTTTTTTTATTGCTTCTGGCTGGTCACCTGTTGGTTGATATTTAGATACGATTTTAAATTTATTATCATCCATAATTAATACCTATCAAATACCACCCTTTCAAGTTCATTTTCCATATTCTCTTGTATTTTCTTATAAGTCTCAAACATAATTTGTTTTGAAACCTCATCATCATAAATAGAAGAAACAGTATAACCATAATCCGTTTGGAAACGATTTATTATTCCCATTAAATCACCTTCTGGATTAATAGGTTTATTGTAACCTAAATAACTTAAGTTTTCATAAATATATGACAAATAGTCCATATAATCATCGTTAGAAAAAACACATTGATTATAATAAAATGGTGTATCCATATAATACTTTGAAGAATCAAAGTCAGCTTTAATTCCAACTTCATGAATAGATTCTTCTAGATCTGGACCAAAAACTTTACCATAAGTATATCTTAAAACAGAATTATCGTTAAATGTGAAGAAAGTTTGAGCAATACCTTTTCCATATGATGTAAAACCATAAGTTTTTGCATCATTATTCTGTATTAAACTTAATGATAACGCCTCACTTGCACTAGCAGACATGCCATTTTGCAATATTTTAATGTTACTAATATCATATTTAGGATTTTGTTTTTGTACACCTTTTTCGATGATATTACCATTCTTATCTTTAATTCCATAAATAACATCACCTTTTTTTGCGAATAAACAACTAATCAATAACATTTGATTTAAATATCCACCAGTGTTGTTTCTCAAATCAATTATTAAAGTATCAATCTTAGTTTCAGCATCAAGAATCTTTACAACTTCATCATAAGGATTACCTAAAAAAGAATCGATTCTTATGGTAAGAGTATTCTTTCCATCAACATTATCCTTTCTTACTAACCAAGCGGTATCAGCATTAAAATAAGATTTACTAACAACATATTCTAACTCTACACCATTTCTATCAATATAATATGTTGATTCTTTTTTCATAGCCGATGAAGCAATTTCAGATATTTCCTTAAAAGATTTATTCTTCAATTCATATTCTGTATCATCAACTTTAATTTTTGTTATTACATCACCTTTTTGAGCACCTTTTTTTGCCATAGCTCCGTCAGAATAAACACTAGTAAGCATAATACCATCAGGAACAAACAAAGTTTCAACTCCAAGGCCAGTTCCATCCATGTCAAGATTTTGATCACTCATACTTGGAGTAACAAATGTATATTTATCAACTGTTTGAAAACTATTAATCATAATATCAGTGACAATATTAGTGACATCATCTTGTGTTTTTCCATAATACCAACCCGAACTTAAAGTTTCATAACACTCGATTATCTTTATTAAATCAGGATCAGTAATTTTATTAACACTATTTCCATACGCATAACCGCCTATCATTCCAAAAAGGAAAGCAGACAAACCAACAATTGAAGAAATAAAAAGCAAATTATTTCTTTTTTGCTTATTTCTAACTTTTTCCAAATTACTATTATTTTCTTGAGGAAGCAACTTACTTGTATCAAGTTCCTTGTGGATATGGTCATCTATTTCTTTTTCAATCTTAGATGAATCAACTTTAGTTTCTTCTTCAACATCATCAATCACTTCCAAATCATTATCTTCAAATTTCATATCAATCACCTATCTATTTGATAAATATTATATCATAATGTAATACAAATTAATTATGTGTTTTTTTATATATACTAACCATTAGTTCGCTTCGCCTTTTTGCCCTGCCTCGAAATTTTGTGGCCAATCCATTTTTTGCGTGTTTTTCCAGCTATCTTCGTCGTTATAAATCCAGTTCGTTGCAATAGTTTGTAGCGTACTGAAGTACATCTTTGGAGCATATTTTTCAGGGCAGTTTTGTTGGTTGTAGAATAGCATTTCAGCCGTTTGGTTAGCGATGTTTAGCATAGAAGCAACTTCAATCTTTGTTAATGGGTTGTTTCCTTTATTTATCATTCCGATACTATATTCTTCGCTACTAATATTCCATGATGAAAACCCAATATGGCCTCTTGCAATAAACTCATAACGGAGTGGTTCGCCTCCACCTCCTATCGCACCCCCTCGTCCTTCTCCTGGGGTCGCAGCCTCGGGGGCGTTGGAGGTGTGGGAGTTAGTGGGGGTGAGCTATAATAAAAAAAGCACAGCTATTAACTATGCTTTTATATCCGTTTTAACATTATGTACTTCTTTTGATTTTTTATCATTATATAAATCTATACATTTATTAACATGACTACTTATATCTACGAACACTGTTTTCTCTGCACCAGTTTCATTAATTATCTCATGCCTATAGCCATCGTATAGTTTTATTTCTGCGCTCTGCTTTCCTTTAGTATAGAACTTTTGTAATTTCTTTACACCCTTTCCATAACTTCCAACTGGATCATCTTTACCTGCGATAAGAAGAATTGGTACAGGTTTAGATATTTCTTTAACTCTCTTAATCTGGAAGGTTGGCTTTAAACCATTAAATAAATTGAAGTAGAAACTAAATGAACATGTAAATCCGCACAATGGATCTTTGTCAAAAGCTTGAACATTTTCTTCATTTGCTGAAAGCCATCTATTTGCTGATTTGTATCCATCTGGGAAAGCTTTAAATTTACGATTAAACTTTCTAATTTGATTATTCTTAAAGAACTTTGATGGAGCCATTTTCTTTCTCTCGCTCATAAACTTATTCATTATTTTAGATGCAACTCTTCCCATAACAAATGTTGAATTATTAGCGGAAGAACCAGAAAGAATCAAACCATCTAAAGTATCAGAATATCTTTGATAATATCTTTGGGAAACAAACGATCCCATAGAATGACCTAATAAGATTGTAGGCAACATATTCAAACGCACATATATAATCAATTCATGCAAATAGTTAATTGCAAGCTTGAATCCACTGTTTGGCCAAACTCCTAAGCCTAACTTTGGTTTTTCTGGACATGTAACATTGAGACCATGACCTGGTTGGTCAACAGCATATACATTATATCCTTCTTTATTCAAATATTGCGCTAACTTGTCATATCTAAAAGAATGTTCACCCATTCCGTGTGCAATGACAACATTAGCTTTAGGTGTTATATTTTTATCATCAACTGTCCAAGCGTTACCATAAATAGTATCACCCCATCCAGCCTGTATTTTTATTTGTGAATGTGCCATAACTGTTCCTCCATTTTCAAAATGTTATAATATATTATAATAATAAGTATATATAAATACAATGAAAAACATTAAAATAAAGCGATGTTCTAATAATTTAATCAAAGATGTTGTATAAAGAATAATATATTGAAATAATTAGTAATGTTATCTATAATTTCATAAGAGTGGAAAAATTACAAACAGTATTCTTTCCACAATAAATCTTCTAAAATTGTGTGGCTATAGCTCAGCTGGATAGAGCGATCGCCTCCTAAGCGATAGGCCGGCAGTTCGAATCTGCCTAGTCACACCATTCTAAAGTATTAAATTATCATAATAAAAATATATAGTATTAAAAAAACACTACTTTTTATGTATTAAGACTAAATTATTTATAAATGATTTAATTATTATCTTTATAAGAACTATTAAATAAACACCTTTTAAAATAAGTTAAGTATACACAATCAATAAAATAACCTGTTCTAATATAATCAATTTTAAAGAGTTTCTTATAAATCTCTACACCTAAATGATCGCCAAGTTTAAGTAAGTTATTATAAGCATCTGGACCATATGGTGATTTATATATAGCTTCAAATACTTTTCCAATTTCTTTTATAATAGAAAGTACTTTATCATAATCATTATTAGCTTTAATTCTATCATATGGAATTTCTGAATAGCCAGCATGAACTGCTGCCATAAATCTTGCACAGAAATGAACGAACTTTTCAGTCATTTCCATATAGTTTATAACATCTAAATCGCTCTTGAATCCAATGGTCTCATATTCTTCATCAGCATCAATTATTTTTCTATATAGACTAACCAATCCACTAAAAGTAATATCTTCAAATTTAAATTTATTATATTTAGCAAACTTAAGTGTTTCATAATATGCATTAAACTCAGTGAAAAAAGTAAATGCTCTAACAACATCAAAATCATCAATTTCTGTTTGTTCTTTAGAACGAATATCAATTTTGAAAAGTCCTGTATTCACCATTCTTATATAATCATTAATATGTACTAATTCGTGAAGGATAGTCATACAGAAAAGGTTTCCAGTATCACTTCCTATTGAATATAAAAGATCATAGGACAAATAAAGTATATGTTTATTAGTAGAAAGACTATCAACTTTAGCAAGTTCTACATATTCATTTTTAAGAAGTGTTTTAACAAATTTGATTCTAATTACACATGACAATTCAAGATTATCATAGAATCTTGAGATAACATCTTTAACATAAGACTCAAAAAAGTCGAACTCTTTTGGAAACTTATTAGCGTAAATAATTTTTTTCATATGTATATTGTAAAATAAATATTTAAAATAATCAAACTAAATATTTAAAATTTTTTTACAATTTCAAAAACACCTTAATAAAAGCGATTATATATTATGCTTGTGCTTATTCAAAAATCAGTATTTTTATTCGCAAAAATTAGTTTTACAATAAGCCTTCTGTGTTGGCTTCGCCTTTTTGTGTGTTACTTTGGTAGCTTTGGGGCCAGTTTTCAGGAAATTTTATGTCGCTTTGATGGTCGTAATTCCATGCGTAGGCGATGGTTTGAGATGTACCTATGTAGACCTTTGGATAGTATCTTTCTGGG